>DATELR010000189.1:0-7525 GCA_035276345.1 Streptosporangiaceae bacterium
CACGCGGACTGGCTGGTTCTCTGTCCACTGGCGGATCGCGCCAATCAGCAGGATCCAGACCATTGACAGCCACCGATCCGTCGGGGAGCGGATATTCGGCCTGGCCAACGTGACCGCCACGACCGCCTCGGCGGCCGGCCCCGTGCGTATCCACGGTCTCGACCGGCAGCTCGCCGACCGGCTGCTCGACCAGCTCGCGGTCGCCACCGGCCAGACGCCCGGCGACGCGACATGACGGCACCGGAGCTGGCGGGCGGTTCTGAAGACCTCCCGCTCGCAGATGCCGGACTGGCAGGCCCCGCGAACGGCGCGCTGGCGGATCCGGCACTGCCCTGGCGGCGACTCAGCCGCCGCAGCATGATCGTGCGGCCACTGACCGACCTGGTGCGGCTGTTGCCGCTGGTAGCGGGACTGCTGATCCTGCACACCAAGACCGGCGGAGGCGTCGCATGGGGCGTGGCCGCATCGCTCATCGCCGTGATCACCGGGCTCGTGCACTGGGCGACGACCAAGTACGTGATCACCGACGAGCGGGTCTATCTGCGCCGTGGCCTGCTGAACCAGAAGACCTTGTCCGTGGCTAGGGACCGGATCAGGACCGTCGACGTGACGGCTCACTTGCTGCACCGGCTACTCGGCGTCTGCAAAGTCAGCATCGGGACCGGCCGCAACGATTTGCGATCAGGGGAGAGCTTTCACCTGGACGGCGTCACCAGGGCCGAGGCCGAGTCGCTACGGATCGAACTGCTGTCCGGCTTCGGCGCCGTCCACGACAGGCCAGGACTTCGGCCCGTCTCCCAGCCCTTGCCGACGCCGAGTCCGCAGGCCAGCGCAACGGCGGAGCCGCTCCCGGCCGAGCCGCCGGCGAGCGCGGCCGTGCGGCCTCAGCCAGCGCTGCGCCCCGTTCCTGCGGAGGCGGGGACGAGGTCGCGGGCTGAACGCGTTACCGAGATCCTCAGGCTAGAGCTGAGCTGGCTGAGGTTTGCGCCGCTTACGCTCACGGGCGTCGTCGTGCTCGGTGTGCTGTTCGGAGCGGTCATTCAGATCACGAACGCTACCGAGATCAACATCGCGGCCACCGACCCTGTCCAGCACCTGGTGACCGACTTCACGGCGTTGTCGGTCGTCCAGCGGATCCTGGTCGGCGGGAGCGTGCTGCTGGTCTGCTACGTGTTCATCGCGATGATCGGTTACATCGCGGTGTTCTGGAACTTCCGGCTGGTCAGGCTTGGCACCGGCACGCTCAGGGTGACGCGTGGCCTGCTGTCAGTCAGGGCGACAACCATCTCGCTGGCCAGGTTGCGTGGCGTCGAGATCAGCGAATCGCTGTTGCTGCGCGCCGCGCGCGGCGCCCGGTGCATCGCGATCGCCACTGGGTTGCACGTTGGCCGCGGCGCCGAGCGCGAGGGCTCGGTGCTCTCGCCTCCCGCGCCGCGCGTCGTGGCCTTGCACGTCGCGACCGCCGTGCTCGGCCTTCCCGAGGAATTGTGCTCAGGTCCGCTGATCCAGCATGGTCCGGCCGCCCGCCGACGACGTTATGTCCGCGCGCTTGCCGGTGCCGTGGCGGTGATCGCTGGCATCTACCTCGCTACTCGCGCGCAGAACGGGCCGACGTGGGTCTGGGTCTCCTCGTTCGCGCTGCTGCCCGCCGCGGCGCTGCTCGCGGCCGACCGGTACCGCAGCCTTGGCCATCGGCTGGCAGGCGGCTGGCTCGTGACCAGAACGGGAACCCTGGCGAGGCGGCGGAACATCATCTCCACCGACGCGATCATCGGCTGGCGGGTGCACCAGACCTGGTTCCAGCGCTGCCAGGGGCTGATCACGCTGACTGCGACGACCGCCGCTGGCCAGCAGCACTATTCGGTTCGCGACGTCCCGGCCGCGCAGGGCCTGGCGCTCGCAGCCGCCGCCACTGGCCATTTGCTGCACCCGTTCCTGCGTGGATCACCTAAACCGGACTCATGACCTATCCGGGTCAGACAGGAGCTGCGAAGCCCTGATCGTCTGGCCCGTCCGGCTTGCCTAGCGTGATCATGTCATCGGCGCCGAGCGGCAGCGTCCCAGTGCGGGCCGGACCCTGCGCTCCGGGCACGGGGGATTGCGGGCCAGGGGGAGCAGGCGCGGGAGCCTGCGGCGCGGCCCGTACTGGTCCCGGCGGATAGCCCGGTGCGCCTGGATATCCCTGAGCGGCGAAGGCTTGCTGAGCCGCAGCCTGTCTCGCGACGAGCCTGGCTTGCTCTCGCTCGCGGCGCACTGCGAGGACCGCGGCCAGGAAAGCCGCGGGATCGGTCCCTGCCGGAGGCAGCGGACTCACCTGGGCCGCGACCGCGCCGGCAAGCTGCATGCCCAGCTGATCCCTGGCGGCAGGCCGCAGGTCGTAATACCGGCGAAGAAAGCTGTTCGCCGCCGCGGCCGTCTGGTCGGACAGCCTGGAGACCTCCAGGTGCTGTGCCCAGTCAGTCAGCTGCGGCGGAACGACCGTGAAGACCGGCGCGAGATCCGGCCGCGGCGGTACCCGTTCCTGGATCACGAATGTCCCGGCGAACAAGTCACCGAGCCGCTTGCCTTTCGATGACACCATCGACGTGATCAACCCGGCCGGGATCCCGATCAGGTTCAGCGGGAACAGCCATACCTCGAGAAATGCCGCCGAAAGAGCACGGACCAGGGCCTGCCTGAACCGCTCAGGGCTGCCATCGTCGCTGACCACGCGGATTCCGAGCGCCAGCTTGCCGAGCGTCTTGCCGCGGCTCAGTGTCTCGAAGATGAGCGGATATCCGATCACGACGAACATGAATCCGCTCAGATAAACGGCAGCGCGCGACGCCGAATTCAGGTGACTAGCGGAGGCCGCGGAGACAACTACTGCGACAAAGATCAGGACCGGTACCTGGGCGAGAATGTCGATCAGCAGGGCCAGGATTCGACTAGGAAACCGGGCGATCGTCAGGTCGAGCACGACGGCCTCGCCCGTCACGACCTCGGCCACCGCTTCCTCCAGTTTTGAGCTCATCGCCCGTCTTGCCGGTCGGCCCAAGACTATCCAGTAACGAGGTTGTAGTCTCCAGCCGTGGATCTGGAGGTCTTCGTTGCCGAGCACGGTGCCGACTGGTCCAGGCTTGAGGCGCTGACGAAGCGGCGCAGAAAGCTCTCCGGCGCGGAGATCGACGAGTTCATCCGGCTCTACCAGCGCACGGCGACCGAGTTGTCCGCGCTGCAGTCTGCGGGGCTCGACCCGACTCTGGCGTCCAGGTTGTCCAGCCTGCTGGCCAGGTCCCGTGCGGTCGTCAGCGGTGCACCCTCTGGTGGATGGAGCGCGGTCGGCAGGTTCGCGACCGTGTCGTTCCCCGCGGCCGCCTACCGGGCACGGTGGTGGTGGCTGGGCTGCGCGGCCGGCTCGGCACTGGTCGCGGTGCTCATCGGCTGGCGGGTCGCTGGCTCCAGCGCCCTGCAAGCGAGCCTCCTGCCGCGGTCGGCGGCGGCGAAGCTCGTCCATCATCAGTTCCGGCATTACTACTCCGCGCATGATGCCCAGTCGTTTGCCGCCCAGGTATGGACGAACAACGCGTTCGTCGCCGCCCTGACGATCACTTTCGGCGTGCTGCTCGGCATCCCTGTCCTGATCGTCCTGCTGGACAACGCGCTGAACGTGGGGGTCATCGGCGGCCTGATGGCCGCGTACCACCGGTCAGGAGAGTTCTGGAGCCTCATCCTGCCGCACGGAATACTGGAACTGAGCGCCGTCTTCCTGGCTGCGGGGGTCGGCATGCGGCTGGGCTGGACGGTCATCGATCCCGGGCACCGGCCGCGGGCGAGGGCGCTCGCCGAGGAAGGCCGGGCCCTGATCACGGTTGCCGTCGGCCTCGTCGGGGTCCTGCTGGTGTCCGGCGCGATCGAGGCGTTCGTGACGCCATCGCCGCTGCCAACCTGGGCGAGGATCGGGATAGGAGTCATCGCCGAGATCGCGTTCCTCGGCTACGTCATCGTCCTGGGACGCCGGGCGGTGGCCGGCGGCGAGGTTGGTGACATTGCCAGAGCCCCCGACGTGCTTCCGGTCGCCGGCTAACGGCTCGTCCTACAGCCGGCCGGCTGCTTTGAGGCTCAGGTATGCATCAGCGAGCGCCGGGGGCAGCCGGTCGGGCGGAGCGTCTACGACCTCGACCCCGCTCCGGCGCAGCAGGGCAGCTGTGCGGGCGCGTCCAGCCTGGGCTGTGACGGCGGCGGCGGCTTCGTAGACCGCGGTGGTGTCGCCGCGGCCCGCGGCCATCTCGGCGAGCCGCGGGTCGGCTACGGCGGCGAGCACGACCTGGTGCCTGGCGGACAGCATCGAGATGTGTGGCATCAGGCCGAGTTCAATCGCCGCCGGATTGAGGTCGGTCAGCAGGACGACGAGGCATCGCTGCCTGGCGATGCCCAGCACGGTCGCGACCATCAGCCCGATGTCCGGTTCGGTCAGTTCAGGCTCAAGTATTGCCAGCTCGTTCGTAAACGCCGCCAGCACGTCGCCTCGGGCCGCCCCGATAACCCGTGCGCGAACGCGGCGGTCGACCGCGATCAGGTCAACCCGGTCGCCGGCCGTGACAGCGAGAGCAGCGAGCAGCAAGGCAGCGTCCATAGCCGAGTCGAGGCGCGGGATGCCGCCGACGCGGCCGGCCGACGTGCGCCCCGTGTCGAGCACGATCACGATCCGGCGGTCGCGCTCTGGCCGCCACGTTCGGACCAGAACATCAGCCCGGCGCGCCGATGATCGCCAGTCGATCGACCTGACGTCGTCGCCTAGTACGTAGGCACGGAGCGAGTCGAACTCGCTGCCCTGGCCGCGGAGTATCGACTTGTGCTGGCCGTCGAGCTCACGCAGCTTCGCGAGCTTTTCTGGCAAATGCTTCCGCGACAAGAAGGGCGGCAGAACGCGGACCGTCAGCGGTGCGGACCGGTTGCGCTGGCGGCCAGCAAGGCCGAGCGGTCCGAGGGAGCGGATCGTCACCCGGCCCGCTTCGAAGTCGCCGCGCCGCTGCGGGGTCAGCGTCGTGGTCATGGTTGCGCGTGACCCGGCGTCTACCGTGATCCTTGTCCGGCGGGGTTGCGCCAGCGCGCTGGGCTGCCACGCGTCCCGCACCACGCCGCGTAGCCGACGGCGTCCGGCGTTAACCACGGTCAGCCTGGTCGGCCCCGACTGGCTCAGGTGGATCTTCGGGTCGCCTGATCTGCTTACTCGCAGGCTGCCGATGCGGGCCGCCAGGATCAGGTCCAGCGCGATCATCGCGACGATGACCGCGTTAACGACCAGCACCGCGATTCCCGAGCCGAACACCGCGATCACAAGCCCACCGGCCAGCGCCATCAGGCCCGCCCGGCCGGTCAGGGTCATCGCGGCACAGGTACGGCCGCGAGCACGCCATGCAGCACCCCGTCGGCGGTGGCACCGTCAAGTTCCACCTCTGGCCTGAGCTGGATCCGGTGCCGGAGTGCTGGGCCGGCGAGCGCTTTCACGTCGTCCGGCGAGACGTAGTCGCGGCCCGAAAGCCACGCCCAGGCGCGGCTAGCGGCCAGCAGGGCGGTCGCGCCGCGCGGCGATACTCCGAGCCGAAGTGATGGTGAGATTCTCGTTGCCCGGCAGATGTCCACGATGTAGCCGGTGACCTCGGCGCTCACGTGCACCTTGCGCGCCTCGTCCTTGGCCTGGGCGATGTCGGCGGGGCCCGCGACGCGCCTGATTCCCGCCGCGCCAAGATCGCGCGGGTCGAATCCGGCGGCATGGCGGTTCAGGATGGCGATCTCGTCACCTCGCTCCGGCAGCGGCACGCTCAGCTTGAGCAGAAACCTGTCCAGCTGCGCCTCCGGCAGCGGATAGGTGCCCTCGTATTCGACCGGATTCTGGGTCGCGGCCACCAGGAACGGCACGGGCAGCGGGCGGGGATCGCCTTCGACCGATACCTGGCGCTCTTCCATTGCCTCGAGCAGGGCCGCCTGGGTCTTCGGTGGCGTTCTGTTGATCTCGTCGGCGAGAAGCAGATTGGTGAATACCGGCCCGGCGCGGAATTCGAACTTGGCCGTCCGCGCGTCGTAGACCAGCGAGCCCGTCACGTCGCCTGGCATCAGGTCGGGCGTGAACTGCAGCCGCTTGCCTTCCAGCGACAACGCGCTGGCGAGCGTCCTGATCAGCAGCGTCTTCGCGACACCTGGCACGCCTTCGAGCAGCACGTGCCCCTCGCAGATCAACGCGATAAGCAGCCCGCTGACAACCGAGTCCTGGCCGACGACCGCCTTGGCAACCTCGGTCCTGACCTGCGCCAACGCCGAGCGCGGCGAATCTGGCGCGCCATCTGGCCAGCCAGCGGCCGTTACCTGGTCGTCGGCGATCACTGGTTACGTACCTCTCTGTCGAGTTCGTCAAGACTACGGGCGAGTGCGACCAGTTCGGCGTCGGTGCCAGGATCGCTCCCGTACAAGATGCCGTCGATTGTCTGCTGGCTGCTCCGCGACCTTGCCGCGACGGCGCCGGTCACGGTCTCCGCAGGCGCGTCCCTGGCCAGCCCGAGCACGGGCAGCATGCGGGCGAGCAAGTCCTCGCGCAAGGCTGCCGCAGCCTGGCCCCTTGCCCGGCGAGACTGGTAAAGCGCTGCATGGCCTTCGACCGTTTCCGATGCCCGGACCGAGACCGGCAGACGCTCAGCGATCAGCGGGCCGAGCCTGCGGGCACGCCAGAGCCCGACGAGCACGGTGGCGATGCCCAGCTGGATCACCACCAGCCAGGCTTGCCACGGAATCAGGGTGGGCGCCGCTCTGCCTGGTGCGCCTGGGCGGGCCGCAGGAGGCTGCGTCAGCGGCGGCTCGGGTGTGAGCCAGACGATGTCCCGGTGCTCGCTGAGCACGTTGACCGCGAGCGCCGCGTTCCCGTTGCGGACGAGCCAGCCGTTGGTCAGCGCGGCACCGCTGCCGAGGATCGTGATCATCCGGCCAGCTGCCTGATACCTGACCAGGGACGGAAAACCGCCTGACGGATAGCATCCGGCCACTGATGGCGGCGCCCGGTAGGTAGCTCCGCCGAGATTGGCCGTGCCCGCCAGGCTGGCAGCCGCAAGGTCGCAATCGGGCCGCAGCAGCTTGCCGAACCGCCCGGTCATCGCGTGCTGGAGCCGGACTCGCGGTGCCAAAGCGGCGAGAGAGCGTGCTCCCGCCTCGACGACGACCAGGTCGGCATCGGAGCGCCCGAGCTTAATGAGCTGCCGGTGGGTGAGCAGGTACGGGCTTGTGACGACGAGCGTCGCCGGACCAGCGGTGCCCGCTCGCGGAGCGCCAAAGCCCGAACTCAGCGCGGCGAGTGCGTCGGAGGCGCTGTAGGCGCGAATCACGTCGTAGCCGCGATCGCGGAGAATGTCGGTGAGCCCATGAGCGCCATCCGATGCCGTGCTGGCCGGGTCAAGGTAGCTGTTCGGCCTGGGAGGCGGCAGGAGCCGGCTGAGTACCGCGATCACTATGCCGCCGAGAACAATGACGCCGATCAGCGCGAGCGGCACGCGCCACC
>DATELR010000190.1:0-2072 GCA_035276345.1 Streptosporangiaceae bacterium
CCCGTCGGCGATCCTGCGCCTGCTACGGGCCCTGACCACCGACGAGGTCGGCGACGTGTTGTCGATCCTGTTCCGGCTGCGGCACGCGCCAGCCATGGCAGGCACCGATTCCGGCGAGCCTGCTTCCCCCGATCGCCAGCGTGACCTGCTTGACCCTGGGGGTTTCCCCGACGTGGCCGACCTGATGCGCCGCAACTCACAAGCGTCCAGGCAGGCCCACGCCGAACTGTTGGCCGTCAGCGAGGAGCGGGTGAGGGCGCTGACTGACGCGCTTTTGCAGGCGCAGCCCCGGGCTTGCTCGGCAATCCTGGCCGACGGATCTTTCCTGGGCGGGAAGGTCGGCCACGACACGCCCTCGCGCCGGGCAGCCCGCGACATGCACGCGATTCACCGCGGCTCCCTGGTCGTGTTCGGAACAGCTGGGTGATCGTGCGACGCTAGGCCCGGATCTGGCCGGCGCCCCAGGTGACGTTCTTGATGCAGGTCAGCGCTTCAAGGCCCATCGGGCCCCGAGCGTGCAGCTTCTGCGTGGACACCCCGATCTCCAGGCCGTAACCGAATTCGCCGCCGTCGGAGAACCTGGTCGAGCAATTCACGAACACGGTGCCTGAGTCGACAGCCCTGGCGAATCGCCGTGCCGCGCCGATGTCCTGAGTAACGATCGCCTCGGAGTTCCTGGTACCCCATTGCGCGATGTGGGCAAGTGCCGCATCGAGGTCAGGAACGATCCGCACCGCGAGGATCAGGTCCAGGTATTCGGTGGCCCAGTCACTGTCTGCAGCGAGTTCGGCATCTGGCCAAAGCGACCTGACCTCGTCATCGCCGCGGACGATCACGCCAAGCTTGTGTAGTTCGGACAGGGCGTCAGGCAGCCACGACGAAGCGATCTGCTGATGCACGAGCAGCGTTTCAGCCGCGTTGCAGACGCTTGGCCTGGAGGTTTTGGCGTTGACGATGATGTTCGTGGCCATTGCGGGATCCGCGGCCGCATCCACGTAGACATGGCAGTTTCCGTCGCCGTCAATGACGACGGGAACGGTCGCGTGCTCGCGTACGGTCTGCAGCAGGCCCTGGCCGCCGCGCGGGACGAGCAGGTCTACGTATCCATCGGCGGTCAGCAGCTCGATAACCGCGTCCCTTGAGTTGTCACGGATCAGCTGAACTGCGTGTTCAGGAACGGCGTCCTGGCCTCGCAGCACTGCACTGATGAGATCCGCGATCGCGGCATTGGTGTTCGCTGCGATCGAGGATCCCCTGAGCACGGCGGCATTGCCTGATTTCAGGCACAGCGCTGCGACGTCGACAGTCACGTTGGGCCGGGCCTCATAGACCACGGCCACGACGCCAAGCGGCTCCCGGACTTGCTCGATGAGCAGCCCGTTCGGCCTGGTCGTGCCCTTGGTGACCTGGCCTACGGGGTCCGGCAGCGCGACCACCGCTCGCACCGCGTTCGCCATCGCGCCGATCCGGGAATCGGTCAGGGTCAGCCGGTCAACGAGCGTTGCGGACACGCCGGCATCCTTGGCCGCGGCAACATCGATCTGATTGGCCGACTTCAGCGCGTCCCGCTCCGATTCGATCGCCTCGGCCAGGCTGGCCAGGACGGCGTCCTTGGGGCCAGCATCAAGCTCCCTGGTCAGCGCGGCGGCGGCTCGGGCTTGCTCGCAGACGCGGCGTACGGGCGTAGGCACCCTGAATCCTCCCCGTCGATGCGGCCACGGCGCCGGTGCCGACCGACCACAGTGCGTGCTCACGCAGAATGTACCTATGAGCAAGCCGGTTCCGCACGCCAGGACCATCGTCACCGAGGACGGCGTGCCAATCGACGCCGCCCACCTGCCAGGAGACAAGGACCTCGGCATCGTGCTGGCACACGGGTTCACGCTCAGCTGGCAGCGGCCAGCGGTATGGAAGGCGGCAACCAGGCTTAACAACTTTGGCGGCGTGGTGACGTTTGATTTCCGCGGCCACGGCCGGTCCGGCGGAATGTCCACGATGGGTGACAAGGAGATCAAGGACGTCGACGTCGCCGTCGGCTACGCCAGAGAGCTTGGTTACCGGCGCGTGGTGAC
>DATELR010000191.1:0-2425 GCA_035276345.1 Streptosporangiaceae bacterium
CCAGGCTTTCGGCGTGCGGTATGCGTTCGGCAAGTACGACCAGCTGTTCGTTCCCGAGTACAAAGCCGGCGCGATGGAAAACGCGGGCGCCGTGACGTTCCTCGAGGACTACATCTTCCGGTCCAGGGTCACTGACGCCAGGCACGAGGTCAGAGCCGAGACGATCCTGCACGAGATGGCGCACATGTGGTTCGGCGACTTGGTCACGATGCGCTGGTGGGACGACCTCTGGCTGAACGAGTCATTCGCCACGTGGGCGAGCCTGGTCGCGCAAGCTGACGCGACCCGCTGGCCCAACGCCTGGACCACCTTCACCCAGGTCTGGAAGGCGTGGGCGTACCGGCAGGATCAGCTTCCGTCTACCCACCCGATCGCAGCCGACATCGTCGACATCGCCGCGGTCGAGGTCAACTTCGACGGCATCACCTACGCCAAGGGCGCCTCCGTGCTCCGACAGCTCGTCGCCTACGTGGGCTCAGAGAACTTCCTGGCCGGCGTGCGCGCCTACTTCGGCCAGCACGCCTGGGGGAACGCAACCCTCGCCGACCTTCTCGACGCGCTGTCGCAAACGTCAGGCCGCGAGCTCACGTCCTGGTCCAAAGCCTGGCTGGAGACCGCGGGCGTGAACACGCTGCGGCCTGAGTACCAGACCGCAGCGGACGGTACGTTCATCGAATTCGGCGTCCTGCAGGAGGCGCCCGAGTCGCACCCCGTCCTACGGCCGCACCGGATCGCGATCGGCCTCTATGACCGCGGGCCCGATGGCCTGACCAGGAGACGCCGGATCGAGCTCGACATCAACGGCGAGCGGACCGCCGTGCCGGAACTGACCGGAGAGCGACGGCCCGACCTGGTGCTGGTCAACGACGACGACCTGACCTTCGCGAAAATCCGCCTCGACGAGCATTCGCTGCGAACGCTGATCTCTTCGATCGGCGACTTCGCCGAGCCGCTGCCCGCCGCGCTGTGCTGGGCCGCGGCCTGGGACATGTGCCGCGACGCCGAGATGGCCGCGAGGGACTATCTCGCGCTGGTTCTGTCTGGTATCCGGTCGGTCACCGATATCAGCTCGCTGCAGTCGATCCTGGTCCAGGCCACTGCCGCCGTCCGCAGGTTCGGCGACCCTGGCTGGCGAGAGACCGGTCTTGCACGGCTCGCCGACTCGTTGCGCACGCTGCTGTTCGAAGCCGACGCGGGTTCCGATAGGCAGCTGGCTTTCGCTCAGGCTCTCACCTCGATCGCCAGCTCACACGAGGACCTCGGGCTGCTCAGCGGCCTGCTCGACGGCTCGTTGACGATCGATGGCCTCGTGGTTGACACGGACCTGCGCTGGCAGTTGCTGCACCGGCTGGTCAGCCGCGGCGTCGCTGGCCAGGACGCGATCGACGCCGAGCACGACAGGGACAGGACCGACGCCGGCGCGCGGCACGCGCTCAGCTGCCAGGCCGCGATTCCTGACCGGGCGGCAAAGGAAGCCGCCTGGAACCAGATCGTCTCAGGTGAGCTGCCGAACGCCTCCTTCCGAGCCGCTCTCGGCGGGTTCCACTCGGCGGACCAGGACGAGTTGCTGGCCCAGTTCGCTCCGCGCTACTTCGACGTGGTGGCGGGCATCTGGCGGGACTGGACCACCGACATGGCGCAGTACTTCGCAGAGGTCGGCTACCCGTCAACGGTGGTCAACCAGGTTGCTATCGACGCCGCCGCCGACTACATGAACAGGACCAACCTGCCAGCGCCGCTGCGCAGGCTGCTCTCGGAGGGCCGCGACGATGTCGGCAGGGCACTGCGGTGCAGGGAGCGGGACGCCCAGGCCGGTTAAGGCCTAGGTCGTCAGCGCGGCGCGCCGCCGCCGGTGGCCGCGCTGACGACGGCTCTGAGCAGCCTGAAGTCAGGCAGATCCTCAAGCAGGACCGCCTTGCCCTCGCAGTCACACAGCGGGACACGCCAGTTGGGGTACTCGTTAGAGGTTCCCGGAACGTTCTGCATGCGCCGGTCACCGACGGCGTCAGCCAGAGAGATCCCGATCAGCACGGCGGGGGTACGAGCGAGAAAGCCGTACATCGCGACGGTGAAATCGTCGGCGGACGTTTCGCGCCCTGGCCGGAGCAGGCCTTCTGCCGTCAGCATGTCCCGCCAGGCGGACAACATCAGCTCTGAGGCCCTGCGTTCTGCCTCGGGGTCCTTCAGCAGACCGAGCTGAGAACGGACGGTGACCTGATCGCCGCTGACGAACCCTGAGATCGTCGGAACGTCGTGGGTGCCGACCGTCGCCATGCATTCGCGACGCCAGTGCGGGGCCTGGAGCGGCGACCCGTCCGGCTCGCGCGCGAACCACGCCATCTCCGTGCCCAGCACGTTCTGACTGCCGAGGTACTGACGGATCCAGGGTTCGACCGTGCCGAGGTCCTCGCCGATCGCTAGCGCG
>DATELR010000192.1:0-15098 GCA_035276345.1 Streptosporangiaceae bacterium
TCGGCCGACGGCGCCTCGACCAGGCAGAAGATCCGCCCGGCATTCTCGTCGACCCAGTACCTCAGGTAGCGAACGTCGAATTCGTCCTGTGTCTGCAAGTCAGCGATATGGGCCTTGGCGACGTCTTCCATGGCGACGCCACCGGGCACCTCATGAACATCCATAAAAAGCGGCACTAGCTGCCTCCCTCCCAGTCGTCGGAGTTACGGGACAACGGTAGGAAGGCGAGGCCCGCTCAATGATCGGGAGAAATGCCTGGCTTGGCGGCCGGGCTGCCTAGATTGCCCGCCGCACTGCCTAGTGCGGCACGCCGATGCCCATCGCAGCGGCCTGGCGCGCCGCAGCGGTCCTGGACGAAACGCCGATCTTGGACAGTACCGACGAGACATGGTGGTGCACTGTCCGCTCGGAAATGAACAGTCTGCGCGAGATTTCCCTGTCCGGCAGGCCTTGCGAGAGCAACGCGAGGACCTCTTGCTCGCGCGGGGTCAGCCCGGCCGGTGCTTCCCTCGTTGCCGCCCGCGGACCGCGCGGGATCGCGCGGATCCCGGCTTCCTTCATCCGCCGCCGGACGGCCGCCGCGGCCGTCTTGGCACCCAGATCGTCGACGGTCTGCAGGGCCGCTCGTAGCCCTGCCTCCTCCGATGAGCCGAGCCAGCTCAGGGCGGCCTCGTAGGGGCGGTCGAGCTCGTCCCACGCCCTCGCAGCGGCAGCCCATTCACCGGCCAGTTCTAGTGCGTACGGCTCAGGCAGCTCGACCTCATCATCGATCGGCTCACCAGACCTGGCCAGCCAGATAAGCGCGGAGCCGATCATCCACGGCTGCACGCGGCCCTTTCCTGTCGCGTACGCGGCCTGGGCCTCGGCGACCGCATTCTCCCGGTCATCGGCTAGCCATCTCAGCTCCGCCCTGGCCGCCCGCACCGGCACGATCCACGCCGGTTCGCCCGTTCCGTTGGCTAGGTCGAGGGCTTCATCGAGCAGATCCCATCCGCCGGGCTCGCAGCGACGGGCCTGGATCGTTCCGAGAACCCTGACCGGATTGAGCCGGTTAACGGGAGAGATCGGGGGACCGTTGAGGGTCTCCCTGCACATCTGCACTGCCTCGTCCCACTGGCCCATCAGCATGAGCACGTGCTCGCGCCAGCCTCGAAGGCACAGGGCGAAGACGCCAAGCTCTCGGCCGTCGCAGTAAGCCATGCCCTCAGTGAAGGAGCGCTCGGAGTCTGCGAACCGGTGCATGGTCGCGAACGCCTCCTGGAGGCTGGAGTACGCGCGCCCGGCGGCGTCCTGCAGGCCCGCGTCCAGCGCGAGGCGCAACGCCTGGCGCAAGTTGTCGATTCCGTCGCGACCCGCGTAAATCTCGCTCAGCCCGATCCCGTTCAGCGCATAGCTGGTCAGCCAAGGGTCGCCGAGCTTCTCGGCCAGCGCCTGTGCCTTGCGCATGAGCGCGGCGCCCTCGTCGAATTGGCCGGCGCCGATATGCACGCCCGAGCGTGCCGCGTAGGCCCGGGCCAGCTCGCGTCCCGGGGGCATCTGCTCGAGCATCGCGACGGCCTCATCGGATGCCGCTTCTGACTCTTCGCCCCGGCACAGCCGCCAGTACGCGGTTGCGAGGAAACACAGATCGGTGCCGACCTTCGGGATGTCGCCCAGCGCTCGCCGCAGATCGACGGCGGTCCGCATCACGGGCTCGGCGTCGTCCCAGCGGTCAAGTAGCGAGTATTCGGTTGCAATGCCCTCATGCAGAGGGGCGAGGACGTCCGGCCCGCTGCCGCCGGCGAACCGCAGCGCCCGCGCGTACTGGGCAGCCGCCTCGCGATGTGCGCCAAGCTCGGACGAGCGCTTGGCTGCTTCCGGCGCGTGCCGCAGGACCGCGTAGGTGTCGGCGGCACCTTCCGCGTGGTGGGCGAGCACCGCCGGGTCGGCATCGCCCGCGTCCTCAAGCGCTTGGAGCAACCGGACGTGCAGATCGGTCTTGCGGTGCGGCGCGATGCCTGCATCGACGGCCATGCGAACGAGCTCGTGCCGGAACCGCAGGTCAGCGCCGTCCGGTATAAGGATCCCGGTCTGCAGGCACTCGTCAGCGGGCGAATCCGCATCGGGGTGCACGGAAGAGAGCAGCGCCGGTTGCACCTTGGCGCCTATGACGGCCGCAGTCTCGACGATCTCGCGGGCGTCCGGACTGCAGCGGGCCAGACGCGCGCCGACCGCGTCCCGCACCGTCGGCGGGACCGAGGGCCATCCCGCCGCCAGCATCTCGACGACGTAGAACGGGTTGCCGCCCGTGATCCTGTGGAGTTCGGCCGCGTCGATATCGCGTTGTTCGGCGAGTTGCCTGACCGACCGCGCGGAGAGCGGCGGAAGGCGCATCCGGCGCGTGGCGCGCTGCGTAGCGAGGTCGCCGAGCACGATCCGCAGCGGATGATCTGCCCCCACCTCGCTGTCGCGATAGGTGACCAGCACGAGCGCATTCCGCCGGCTCAGCCGCCGGCCGAGGAAGTTCAGCAGGTCGATGGTGGCCTCGTCGGCCCAGTGCACATCCTCGATCACCGCCACCGTGAACGTTGATGGCGAGCCGATCTCCGCCAGGAATGCCGCGAACAGCTGGTCGCGCGGAGCTCCCTGACGGCACAAAGTTGCTAGCTCGCCGTCAAGCTGTGCTCCGATGTCGAACAGCGGCCCCAGCGGGCGGGGGGTCAGCAAGCCGTCGCAGGCTCCCCACAAGGAGCGAACGCCCTTGAGCCGCTGCTCAAACTCCTCCAGGAGGGCCGTCTTGCCGATGCCCGATTCGCCGGAGACGAGCACCAGCCGTCCGTCGCCGTGCCTGGCCTCGCGTGCGTACTCAGCAAGTGCGTCCAGGAACGACTCGCGCTCCAGCAGTTCCATCGCCCGGCCCCCACACCCCGATCCCTGCCTGGCATCCTAAGACATTGCGCCTATTGCGCCCTCTGAACGTACCGTGTGCCTTATTTGACCTGGTATAGGACGGCGCACGCCTCCCTTAGAATCCTGGCGTGACGCCGAGCGAAAATGCCCCTTTTGAACTCGGGAGAGATGGCCCCAGCTCGATCCTGGTCGGTGTCGACGGCTCCACGACATCCGTGCGGGCTGCTTGGTATGCAGCCGGCCTGGCCCGTCGGCAAAGGGCCAGCCTCAGCGTTGTCTATGTCGGCGCACTCACGGCTGGACTGGCGGTGCCCAGCGCTGCAGGCCTGGAAGCAGCGCGGCGAGAGGCTGAGGACGAAGCCGTAGCCGACATGCGCCGCAGAGCGGAAGATTTTGCCGCCGAGATGGGCGTCACGATCACGTTCGTCGCCACGAGAGGCGACGCGTTCTCCGAGCTGTGCCGCATCGCCGAAGAGATCCATGCCGACGCCGTTGTCGTGGGGGCATCTGCGCATGTCGGTCACCGTTTCATCGGTTCCCTCGCGGTGCGCCTGGTCAAGGCCGCCCGATGGCCTGTCACCGTCGTTCCCTGACCGCTAGCTGTTGCTTTACTCTTCGGCGGGCGCGACCGGCGCCGCCTCCGGCGGCTCGAACGCCGCGGAGAACAGGTAGCTGGTTGCCAGGCTGCGGTATGGCCGCCACTTCTCGGCGATGTCGAGGACCTCCTGCTGGGCCGGCAGGTGGTCCAGCCGATAGACCGATCGGATGGCCTTGCGCAGCGCGAGGTCGCCAGGCAGGACGACGTCCTCTCGCTGGAGCGCGATGATCAGGGCTCCCTGCACAGTCCACGGGCCTATCCCGGGGATCGCTGTGAGCTCCGTCATCAGCTCATCGTCAGGCAGGGTCCGCAGGACCTCCTGGTCCAACCGTCCGTCGGATAGCCGCTCAGCGAGGTCGCGGAGCGTGCCGATCTTGCGCCACGACAAACCTGCCTCGCGGAGCTTGCCAGGATCGACCTCCAGCAGCTCTGCTGCCGACGGGAGATGACCCCCGAAAAGGTCCTCGACCCTGGCAAGCGTATGGCGGGTGGCGGCGACGGAAAGCTGCTGGCCTGTGACCTGGAACAGGAGCGCGCCATAGAGATCCATCGGCGGTAGCTCAGCCATCCATGCCCGTGGGTCGAACTCGGGCCGCTCGTTGACGAGACGCGCCAGCACGGGATCGGCCTTGCGAAGGTGCGAACGTGCCTGCTGCAGCCATGCAGCGCGATCGGCGTCTCCAGTCACGATGCCTGCCTCCGGTCGCTTGTCTGCCTAGCTCACCGGTCCGCCCGTGAACGAGAGCGTATCGGGGCCAGCTCGAGCCGGCCCCGATACGTGGCCGTCCGCTGCGGGGGTCACGCGAACTGGCCGACCTGATAGTCCCCTGCGGGCATCCGGATGATGACGTTCATGCGGTTGTAGGCGTTGATGATGGCGATGACCGTCACAAGCGCGACGAGCTGATCATCGTCGTAGTACTTGGCCGCGTTGGTCCAGGCTTCATCGGTGACGCCGCCGCCGTCAGCGATGCGGGTGCCCTGCTCGGCGAGCTCCAGCGCGGCCCGCTCGGCTTCGGTGAAGACCTGAGCCTCAGGCCATACCGTAACCAGGTGCAGCCGCTCCTGGCTTTCCCCGGCGTGCAGGGCCTCCTTGATGTGCATGTCAGTGCAGAAGCCGCACCCGTTGATCTGGCTCGCTCTGAGCCTCACCAGCTCCTGCGTCGAGCCGGGCAGGCCCGATTCGCGCAGGGCGGCCGCCGCCGCGTTGAGGTGTTTGGCGGCCTTCATGGCCAGGGGGCTGCTCAGGAAATCGAGACGGGCATCCATCGCCTGCTCCTTGCTGTTCTCGCGGTCGCGGCCTCAGCCGCATGACCGCTGGGCTCGTGTTTCTCTCACTTGCCCGACGGCGAAGCCCTTGGGAATGTGAGGCGACGTCGTGACGGCGTGATCTCGGCGGAGTCCGGCAGCCGTCGTGCGGATAGGCCGTGCTCTACTTGCAACGTGAGTCCAGCCCGTAAGTCACTGGTCGCCGCGCTGACCGGGCGGCGCGGCCATGAGGCACCCGATGCGCTCTCGGCAGAACAAGCCGAGCGCGTCAAGTCAAGGGTCCGGCTGCTGATCGAGATTACTGCTCGGTCCGGTGAGTACAGGAAAGGCTTGGTTACCGCTGTCGCCCAGCTCAGCAGGGAGGAAGCGGCGATCATCTCGGACCTGGAGGGCCATGGCCTGCAGGTCACGCAACTGCACGACCTGCTGTGCGGCGGGCACGTGCTCATTGACGATCCGCAGTTGTACGAGGCCTGGCGTTTCAAGAAGGTCAGTCATCAGCGGATATCGAGCCATCATCGCGACATCGACAAGAAGCGCTACCCAGATATCGGTATGCGTGGTCATGTCGTCAGGGAGAAGCTGCACGGCAGAACGGCCAAGGGAACCTGGGTGCAGCTGGAGAAGACTCCGGCGGCGTTCGGCAAGCGCAAGCTGCCGAGCATGGACGACCTCCGGCACCTGATGGATTACGTCGTCTACCGGGTGACGCGTAGCAATGTCGGGCCGTGGGGGCTCTCGCGGCGCACCGAGCGCCGGCCCATGTACCTCTCGCCTGACCTGGCCGTACCGACTACGCTGTCCCCGTCGATTGCCAGCGCGGTGGGCGCGACGCTGCGCCAGATCGAGGCGCATGACGACGTGACAGCGGTCTCTGCCGACCTGGCCCGCCGGTTTC
The DNA here is from genome assembly GCA_035276345.1 of Streptosporangiaceae bacterium. Classification (GTDB taxonomy): domain Bacteria; phylum Actinomycetota; class Actinomycetes; order Streptosporangiales; family Streptosporangiaceae; genus Chersky-822. The sequence goes on from DATELR010000192.1 coordinate 5,655, forward strand.
CGCCGCCCGACCGGGCCGACCCCGTCCTCGACCTGGGCAAAGCGCTGCCAGGACGCGCGGGCCGCGGGCTGTTCGGAAACTCGGCCGTGTGGGTAACTGAGACACCATCCGTGGTGGCGGCCGCGATCCTTGGCCAGGACCGTGCGCAGCCGCGTGACAAGCGCTGGGGGGCGGAGGTGAGCCTGTCGTGAACCGGCCTGACGGCCGGGCAGCGAAGGGCGGCCCTGCAACGGTCCCGTCTGGCCTGGTCAACGCCGTTGTCGATCTGGTCGGGACCGGCCCCGTGCTGCTCGGCGCGTACACGATCGCCGAGCTCACCGCCGTCGACGCGATCGTCGACTTCCTGGAAGCCAGGCCGGCGGGGGAAGCAATCGCCGAGGCTGTGCGCTCTCTCGCGGCCAGGCAGCTGCTCGTGGCCGGATCCGGAGACCGCCAGGTTCAGGTGCGCGGCGATCTCGGCATCGCAGTTGCACTCCAGCAGCGAGCCAGGACGGTACTAGACGCCAGGGCGACCGGCACCGTCCCCGGCGAACCGTGGCGGATCCTGATGCTGCCGCAGCCCGAGCCGATCAGCCTGGTCATTCGCATCGACGCGCTGGGCGTGCACGAGCTCGGGCTCTATCAGACGCCCGATGCACTCGACCGCCTGGCGAGTTGGCTGCCCGCAGGCGAGCTGGCCGAGCGCGCCGATGAGAGCCCTGATGACCTGCTCGCCGCCGCCGAACGATCGGCGCTGGTGACGGTGACCAGGTATTCGGCCGAGGGTTCTTCTGAGGTCGCAGGGGCGAGCACCGACCTGGTGCTGGCCCGGCGTGGCGACCGGCTGCACGCGTTCACCAGGAGCGATGGCGCTGATGCGGACGGACAAGCCCGCCGGACCGCCGGCGGAGAGCCATCGGCTCTAGTCCGCCGGCGGCTGCACGGCGACAGCGTCAGGGAGACCCTCGCGCGGATGCTCGACTGATGCGGGCTAGTCCGGCTCGAGGCAGAACTCGTTGCCTTCCGGGTCGGCCATCACGACCCAGCCTGCTCCTGGCGGCTGTGAGTCGCTGACCACGGCGCCCAGTGCGGTCAGCCGCGTGATTTCCTCAGCCTGGCTGATCGAGCGCGGGACCACATCGAGGTGAACCCGGTTCTTTGCGTTCTTCGGCTCGGGGACGGTGACGAAGTACAAGCGGATGTCGCCGTCAGAAGGCGGACCGACGCTGTACTCCGCGTGACCGGGGTCGAGGTGCTCCTCGTGCAGAGGCCAACCGGTCACCGCAGCCCAGAACCCGGCGATCGCGGCTGAATCAGAGCAATCGAAAGTGACGTTGAGTATCGCTGAAGTCATGGCAAGCTCCGCTGTGGTGTGGGCGCCAGCCGCTGCGACAGTTCAGCGCGCGACGGGAGGCGCGGGAATAAGGACATTCACGTGACCGCACCTCCCTTCATCGGGACCCCGCGTCACCGCGGGGATCGCAGACCCACAGTAATACAGGCCTCCCGGCGCCATGACTCAGACGACCGGCTCGCCGTAGGGCGTGAAGCAGTACAGCCCATGGTCCTGCGCGCCGACGAATACCGCGTTGTCCATGATCACCGGCGTGCCGCTGAGACCGGTGCCGGTCTTGGCCAGCCAGACGACCTCGCCGCCGATTCGCAGCCCCGTGACCGTGCCGTTCGAGGACTCGGTGAACAGCATGCCGCCGGTGACGCTAACGCCAGTTACCCGGCCCCCGACCTGCTCACTCCACATCGGCGATCCGTTGCTCGCGTGCAGGGCCGTCAGGCTGCCGCTGGCCGTTCCCACATAAAGGTGAGCGGCCTGGTAGGCCATGGCTCCGGTGATCGAGCCGTGACCCAGCGCCTTGGTCCAGTTGCGATGCCCGGTTGCGACATTGAACGACGTGACGGAACCGTTCGCGGCGCCAACGAGGGCCTGGCCTTGCGCGATCAGAAGGCCATCGGTGACTGCCCCGCCTGCTGACGCGTGCCAGCGCTTCGAGGGTGCGGTGCCGCCGACGTGGAACGCGGTGACAGTGCCGCTGCTATCGCCGACAACCAGCACCGAGGCGGCTGTGTCCAGTGCAGGCGATCCGCTGATCGCGCCCGGGACGGTAGCGGTCCAGAGCACCTTGCCTGTCTTCTCCGCGATCGCGTAGAGCTTGTGATTGTCAGCCCCTACGTAGACGACGTTGTGGAAGATCACCGGCGATGACTTGACCGGCCCGCCGGTTGTGACGGTCCATGCCGGTTTCCCTGTGTACTCGGCAACGGCGCTGACCTTGTTATTGGACGAGCCCGCCACGACAAGGCGTGTCGCTGTATCCACCGCCGGGGACGAATCAACGGCGCCGCCGACCGAAGCCGACCATGCCAGGGCGCCTGTCAGGATGTGCACGGCGCTGAGCGTGCCGCTGGTGTCACCGGCAAATGCCAGCTGGCTCGCGACCGCGGGGTTGCTGTTGATCGCTGCTGCCGCAGAGTACACAAAGTAGGGCCGCATCCGGTACGGCTTGCCCGGTGTTACTTCTTCGGACAGCACCTGGTCGTTGGGCTCGTCGCCGGTTCGGGCCGGGTCATGTCCCGCTTCTGGCCACGGACCCGTCACGTACAGCGGCGCGGTTACCGAGCGGCCAGAGCTGAGGCCGGCCGCCGTCACTGCGGACAGGCCGAAATCGTAGCCCGAAGGCACGCCGACCTTCTTGCCAGCGAAACCGCCGCCGGAGGTGGCAGTCACCGTCGCAAGCACATTGCCGGGCAGCGACAACCGGACTTTCTCGCCCGACCGGAATCCGGAGCCGGAGGCGCGGAAGGTGCTCCCTGGCGCCGTCTGCGCGACCGAGAGACGGACGTGCGGTCCGGCGGCGACCGCTTCTACGGTCACCGTCGTGTGCTTGAGCGCCGTATCAACCAGCCCGTCGCTTCCCACGGCCCTGGCGGTAAAGGAGAGCACTCCGCCCTCACTGGGGGCAGGCACCCCGAAGGTCCAGTTGCGCTGTGCACCTGAGCCGGTGAGCGCGGCATTGTTCCAGGCCGGTCCTGGTTGCCAGGAATGGGTGGCGGCATTCCAATAGGCCCCGGCGGCGCCGTTGCGCTGCACTGCGACCTTGACCACTGTGACCGATGCTGACCCGGCAGTTGCCGTGCCTGCGGCAACGACCGGCTTGCTGCCCGGGTTGGGAAGTACCGTGCCGGAGGCCGGCGAGGTGACGGACGTGGCCGGTGCGGTGCCGTTGGAGCCGCCGATGGCCAGGTCATACAGGAAGCCGTCGCTGGAGCCGATGATCAGGTTGCCCGCAGAGTCGGCGGCCGAGCTGATCACGTAACCGGCGGTCTGGTAGCTGTACAGCGGCGTTCCCGTCGCCAGGCTCCGGACCTCGATCGCTCCCTTGAGGTCGCCGTAGACGACGACTTGCTGCCCTGGCGGGCCGGTGACCAGCGGCGACGAGAGCACCTCAGTGTCGGAAGGGCCGGTCTTCTCAGACAGCCACAGTTGCTTGCCGGAGACGGCGTCCACGGCGGCGATGCCGACAGGGGTGCCGAAGACCAGCGTCCGGCCTGCCAGCGCAGCCGTTGACCGCCCGCCGGCATAGTTGGCGCCCGTCGCCGCGCCATAGTCGTAGGTCCACTTGAGCTTGCCGGTGGTCAGATCGATGGCGTAAAGGATCCGGTCCTTGCCAGGGACGTAGGCCATGCCGTCGGCAATCCCGTTGCGTCCCGGCGGCGAGATAACCGCGCCAGTGCCGAAGTCGGCGAGGCCGCCTTTCAGCGAGGCAACTCGCCAGAGTGTCGCGCCGGTCTTGGCGTTGAGCGCGTAGATGGCGCAGTCGGGGTCGCCGCTGCCGAAGATCACGAGCGGCACGCCCTTGGCGTTCACCCCGTAAGAATCCGGACTCCAGCTGCCCGAGAAGACCGGATAGGGAAGTCGCTTCCATTCGACTTTGCACGTTGCGTCGTTGATGGCCATCATGGGGCCTGGAACGGCTCCCTTGTCCTGCACTCCGACGAACAAGGTGCGCACACCGCTAGGCGGCGTGCCGATAACCGGGCTGGCGAAATCTACTCCCGTGCCCAGCGATTGCGTGCATAGCACCGCACCGGTATTGGCGTTAACTTTGATCATCCGGCTGCTGACGCCTGTGCCAACCCAGAGATGATTGCCGGATACGGCCGGTGTGGCGTGAATTGGCACGCCCAGAGCATCGGACCACACGATTGCTCCGGTAGCAACGTTGATTGCCTCGAGATCACCGTTTTCGTTCGCGACGTAAGCGAGTGTCGCATTCAATGCGGTGCTGAATTGCGCGACCGGCGACGAGAGCACGGGGCCGAAGGTATGCGTCATCCAGCGGACGCCGAGGTTGCCGGCATTTGCCGCGGAGATGGCCGGGTCCTGCGAAACGCCGGTGAGATGCTGGTCGCCATGGAAGGTCGGCCAGTTCGCGAACTGCGGCGGTGCCGGAGCCGCCGACGCGGGAACCGCGCTCATTGAACAGGCGAGAACTGCCAATACGGCGGTCACGAAGGCGATGAGCGGCGCCCTTGCACCCGAATGGGCTCGAACCCGCTCTCCGTGACTACCAGACATCGGCGCCTCCCTCACGTCCTCGCGCCGCACCTGCTGCGACGCGGTCCATCTTCTGGACGCGTGAAAGGCTATTTCAGTTAACACGAAAGCAATGTAACTTTTGTCATCTTGCTGCCGCCGACTTCAGCCCGATGATCGTTTGCGGGCCTCAATCAGGAATCGGGCGGTCGTTGCGATAAACGGACCGTCTGCCTGAATGCGGTTATGGAGCAGGCGCAGCCGATCACGGTAGGCATCTACGGTGAATCCAGGCACAATCCAGATCACCTTGCGGAGGAAATGAACCACAGCGGCCACGTCATAGAACTCGATCCGGCCGCGGAACTCGCGCAGGTCGGTCACGGTCAGCCCGGCTTCCTCGGCCGCGCGCACTGACCGCTTGGGGTGCCTGGCCGAGGCGTCGGCCTCCGAGAGCGGGCCCATCAAGAATTCGGTTAGCTCGCGGACCGAGCCGTCGCCGACCTCCTGGGAGAAGTAGGTGCCGCCCGGCTTGAGCACTCTGGCGACCTCGCTCCACGGAACCGCCACCGGGTGCCTGCTGACGACCAGGTCGAACGTTGCGTCGTCGAACGGCAAGTCAGAGAGCTCGTTGTCGACGGGCACGACCTGAGCGCCAAGCCTGCTCAGGTTCCGCCTGGCCACCGAGATGTTGGGTGGCCAGGACTCGGTGGCGAGAAGCACGCGCGGCGCGGCCGGGACCGTCGCGAGGACCTCACCGCCGCCGGTCTGCAGGTCGAGCGCCGCAGCGTTCGGCTCACGCGCCAGGCCCGACATCCGTTCGCCGAGCATCCTTGCGTATCCCCATGGCGGCCGCTCCTCGGTGGCGCGGCCCTCAAACCACGAGAAGTCCCAGCCGGCGACGTCGATCGCTGCCCCTTCGGCGAGCAGTTCTTCGAAACTAGACACCCGTGTCCTCCGCCGTCTGCCACTCTGGCTCTCGCACTCTACCGGATTGACAAATATTTCCGTGACGGTTAATTATTGTCCGTGTGGACAGGAACTCGTCCGTAGACGTCGCGGATCTGTTCGACGCGCTCGCGGATCCGACCAGGCGGCGGGTGGTCGAGCTGCTCGGCAGCAAACCCGCAAGGGCCGGGGAGCTGGCGACGGCGATCGGGACCTCGGCACCGGCGATGAGCAAGCATCTGAGGCACTTGCTCCGCGCCGGACTCGTGGCCGACGAACGCGACTCTGCCGATGCCCGTGCCCGTGTTTTCACGCTCCGCCCGCAGTCCGTGGCTGCGATGCAGGCGTGGCTTGACCAGCTTCAAGCGCACTGGGACGTCCAGCTCCGATCGTTTCAGCGACACCTCGAAAGGGAGGAACGGCCGCAATGACCAGTCCCCGGTCCGTGTCGAGCTCGGTCACCGTGAGCGTCAGCCCGGAGGTCGCCTTCAGCGCCTTCACGGACGAGATGGACCTGTGGTGGGTGCGCGGGCCGATCAACTTCTTCGATTCAGCCCGCGCGGTCAGCATGGTCTGCGAGCCCGGCGTCGGCGGCCGGATCCTGGAGGTCTACCGGTCTGATCCGCTCGACGCGCTGGAGATCGGCAGGATCACCGAGTGGCTGCCGGGTCGCCGTGTCTGCTGGCGCAGCTCTCTTGACGACGTTGAGGTCGAAGTGACCTTTGCGCCGGCCGCTGGCGGGACGACCGTTGAAGTACTGGCCACCCTTCCTGCAGGCGGACAGGACCGTGGCGGCACGCTCTGGCAGCGGATCGTGCCCGACTGGTTCGGCGCGTGGTGCGCCAGGCGCGACTTGGAAGCACACGAGCCCGACGAGGTCGGCCGGCTCGCGATCGCGGTCTATTACGACAAGCCAGTGACCGCCGCGCGCTGGCTGGCCGATGCATTCGGCCTGACATCACCGCGCAGCCTGCCGGTGCCAGAGCCAGGCAAGGACCTTGACGCCGAACGAACATGGCTGGAGTTCCGGATCGGGTCGAGCTCGGTGCTGGTCTTCAAGGCCGAGAACAGGGCAGCCGAGCCGGTGCCCGTCACCCACGTGCCGTGGATCTACGTCGATGACCTGGACGCCCACTTTGCCAGGGCCAGCGCTGCCGGCGCGAAGATCGTCGAGGCGATTCACCAGCATGGCTACCGCGCCTACCAGGCAGAGGACCTCGAGGGGCACCGCTGGACTTTCATCCAGGCGCGGCCGACCATGCGCTGACCGCGAGCTCTCCGGCGGCCGGTTGCCCGCGAGATCGGCGCGGGTGCAGGCTGGTATGACCAAGCCGAGCTGAACAGGGGAACGTCAGTGGGGCTATACGAGCGCCAGTTGGTGCCGCGCGGGAACAACCTGATCTGCGGCTCTAAAACGCTGAACGGGTTCAGGCGGCGGGTATGCGAGGGCCTCGCGGGCGAGGTGGTCGAGGTCGGGTTCGGGTCCGGGCTGAACGTCCCGTTCTACCCAACGGCCGTCAAGGCGGTCGCCGCCGTCGAGCCATCGGACGTCGCGTGGGGACTAGCCGCCACGCGAATCCAGGCGGCGGACGTTCAGATAAGCCGGGCGGGTATCGACGGCGAGTCACTGCCGTTTGCAGATGCCACCTTCGACTCCGCCCTCAGCACCTGGACGCTGTGCACGATCCCTGACGTCGCGCTCGCGCTCCGCGAGCTGCGCCGGGTGCTGCGGCCGGGAGGTCAGCTGCATTTCCTCGATCACGGGCTCGCTCCCGACGAGCGAGTCCGCAAATGGCAGCGCCGGCTCGACCCGCTGCAGCAGCGACTCGCGGGCGGTTGCCGCTTCACCAGGCCGATCGCCGAGCTGATCAGAGCGGCCGGTTTCACCATCACCTCGCTGGATGAGTTCTACGTGCCGGGGCCGAAGGTCGGCGGAGCTGACTCGCTCGGGGTCGCCGTCGTACCAGGATCGTGACCAGCCGGTCTGCTGACCGCTAATTATGTTGAGCGGTGTCGTAGGCGGCTTGCATGCTTAGCGGCATGGTCCTTGACGAGTTGTCCGCTGAACTGAGCGCTGTGGAGCTCGTCGACGCCCTGGCCGACCCGCATCGCTGCTTTCAGGCCTACCAGATGCTGCGCAGGCTGGGCCTGGCGGCACGAGCAGCGGCAAAGCGCGGCCTGCAGCACCCGAACGAGCAGGTGCGCGAATACTGCTGCCAGGTGCTCGACCACCTGATGGACGCCGACAGCGCGTCCGCGCTGATCGAAGCGCTGGATGACCCGGCCGAGCGAGTGAGAATGGCCGCGGCTCACGCTCTTGCCTGTGAGCGTTGCAAGGACGGTGCCTGGCGGCCGGCCGCCACGTCGGTGCTGCCGCGCGCGATCGCACTCCTGGCTGGCGACGAGTCAGCCCATGTCCGCGCGATGGCGGTCGAGCTCGTCGGGCTGTGGGTGCACAGCGAGCCCGCCGCGTGCACCGCGATCGAGCGCGCTGCTGCGGCGGACCCGGCGGCCTCGGTCAGGAAGAAGGCCGCCTGGTACGCGCCTGGCGGGACCGTTTACCGCCGTACTAAGCCGCGGCCGCACCGGCTCCGCCCCTTCTAGTCACTGCCCGTTCGTACGCGGCTCTGCCGTGGGGAATCCTGGCGTTCACCTTCGTGGTGAACATCGTCATAGCAGCGCTGGCACCGACACCGAAGGGCTATTACACCGGAGCAGTTGCGTCGTTCTACTTCGTGCTGCTGGCCGCAGGAGCGGTCAGCCTGACCAGAGGCGTGCCGTTCGTGATGATGCTCGGGGTCAGCCGGCGTAGCTATACCTTGGCACCACCGCGCTGGCAATGCTGCCGGTTGTGGAGGGCGCGACCGGAGGCTGGGGCAACACCGTGCACTTCTTCCGGGTGCCGTGGTTGCTTCAAGGACCGTGGTACGAATCGTGGCTAACCTCGTTCGTGCTTGGTGACGGGCGTGCTCGCCGCCGCAGCGGTCGTCTTCGGAGTCGGCGGGTTCACGACCCTGCGCCGGGCCACAGTATGACTGAGGGCCGCGGCTAGGCAGTAGTTTCCTTTTCTGACTCCGCTGCGGCGCGCTGCCAGCCCGGAGTTACCCGGCTGTGCGCCGTCCGCCATCCAGACGAGGCAGCGGATCTCCGCGATCGTCAGAACGACGAACACACCCAGCCAGACGATGGCCGATGCGATCGCCATCACACGCTCGACCATGTACCGCTTAGACAGGCCAGGCAGATCCCGGAAGTAGGCCATTGCATGTTCCCAGTCGTGGTCGGGCTGCTTGAGGCGATCTCGCAGTGCGCGCGCCTCGGTTCCTGCCGCGAGTGCGAAGATCGGAATGGATACCGTCACGGCACCGGCGAACGCCTCGGTCATCTGCATACGCCAACCGTGCTGCGGGCGGCATGGGGCCGTCAACGTCACTCCGGCTAATCGGGAGGAAGACACGTTGGTCACACCCGAAGAAGCGGTGCTGAAGAACTTCATGCGGGATGGCCGGATCGTTTCGATGCCTGCGAAGAGATCCAGGAGAGTCGTCCTGCTGAACCATGTCGCGCAGATGTTCGAGGTCGGCGTGCGGTACTCCGAGGGCGAGGTCAACCGCAAGCTGCGGAACGTGCATGACGATTACGCGGCCCTGCGCCGGTACCTGATCGACGAGGGGTTCATGAGCCGGGACCGGGGCGAATACTGGCGCAGCGGCGGCAGCGTGGACACCTGACCTGGCCGCGATCTGCTAACGGCGCATCATCGCAGCAGGCAAGCTCGCTGCCCGCGCGCTCACTGGTCCTTCGGATCTGAACGCGGCAGGCCTGGTCGCGCCCTCCGCCCAGTGCATCCAGGCAAGGTCGCCGCTGGTCAGTATCTCCGATCCGATCCTGACCCAGCCCGTGGTGGCGTCACCGGCCAGGCAAGCCACCGGCGCGAGCGAGGAGTTGGTGGTGCAGATCTCGCC
>DATELR010000193.1:0-3193 GCA_035276345.1 Streptosporangiaceae bacterium
GGTGGGAGAGGACGACGTCGTGATCGCCGCGTTGCCGTTGTTCCACGCCTTCGGCTTCCAGGTCACGCTCAACCTCGCGTTGCTCCAGGGAGCCACAGTGGTCATCCTGCCCCGGTTCGAGCTTGACGCGTTCCTCAGGGCCGTGCAGGACCACGCCGTTACCCGAGCGGAGGTCGTCCCGCCGATCGTCCTGGCCCTCGCGAGCAGCGACCGCGTCGACGAGTTCGACCTCTCGAGCCTTCGCGTGGTGACGGCAGGTGCCGCTCCGCTGGATGGCGATCTCGCGCGTACGTTCGCAGCGCGGATCGGCTGCCGCCTCAAGCAGGGGTACGGCATGACCGAGCTCGGCGGCTCCAGTCATACCGCGCCTGATCACGGACGCGACAAGCCAGAATCAATCGGTCCCCCACTCCCGGGCGTGGAGTGCCGGGTGATCGACAACGCGACTGGTGCGGAAGTCGGCGCCGGCGAGCCCGGCGAGTTGCTGATCCGCTGCGCTGCTGTCATGGACGGCTACCTCGGGAACCCGGCGGCCACCTCGGCGATGATCGATGCGGACGGATGGCTGCACACCGGGGATGTCGTCACCGTCGACCCGGACGGCTGGTTCCGGGTCACCGGCCGGATCAAGGAGCTGATCAAGTACAAGGGCTACCAGGTCGCCCCTGCCGAGCTGGAGGGTGTTCTGCTGACCCATCCAGCGGTAGGTGATGCGGCCGTCGTACGGAGCCCTGATCAGATAGCTGGCGAGGTGCCGAAGGCATTCATTGTCCTTCGCGGCAGGGTATCCGCCGACGAGCTGGTTGGCTGGCTCGGCGAGCGGGTTGCGCCGTACAAGCGGGTCCGTCGTGTCGAGTTCGTCGACCAGATCCCCAAGTCTCCCTCTGGCAAGATCCTGCGCAGGCTTCTTGTCGAGCAGGAACACGTCGCGCAGGAGCGAGCCCGCGGTCATGAGGGAGTGATGGCGCGATGACCACAATGCTTGAGGCAGCAATCGCACGTCCCGATCGCCGGGAGCGTGCAGCTGACGTCGATCTCCGTGGACGCGTCGCACTCGTGACCGGCGGCGGCCGGGGCGTGGGACGACTGCTCGCGCGGACGCTGGCTGAGGCCGGCGCAGCCGTCGCCTTGGTCGCCCGGTCGTCTGACGAGCTTGCTACGACCGTCGAGCAGATCCAGGACGCGGGCGGCGTAGCGGTCGCTGCGAGCGCCGACGTCACCGACGAGACCGCGGTGACGGCCGCCCTCGCACAGCTCCGCGCGCAGCTGGGACCAGTTGACGTCCTTATCAACAATGCGGGCATCAACGGGCCGATGGGCGTCCTGTGGGAAACGGAGCAGGCCGAGTGGTGGCGAACGCTCGAAGTGAACCTGGGCGGCGCGTTCGTCCTGACCCGGATGCTTCTGCCCGACATGATTGACGCCGGGCGCGGCCGCATCATCAACATCACCAGCAACGCCGGCGTCTACCGGTGGCCGCTGGTATCCGCGTACGTGACCTCTAAGGCAGCGCTGATCAAGCTGACGGAGACACTTGCCGCGGAGACCGTCAAGCACGGCGTATCGGTGTTCAGCGTCGACCCTGGCCTGCTGCCGATCGGTCTCAGCGACGCAGCCCTGATGAGCACCGCCCAGCCAGACACGCCGGAAGGACGCGTGTTCGGCTGGATCCGCGGCCAGCTCAAAACCGGCCGTGGCGCCGATCCTGCCCGGGCCGCGCAGCTCATCCTTGAACTCGCCAGCGGCCGCGGCGATTGCCTATCCGGACGCCATCTCACGGTCGCCGATGACCTGGACACGCTGCTCGGGCGAAGTGACGAAATACGGCGCAGCGATCTTCACACTCTGCGGTTGTGCACCGGGGCCCCCGTAACCGGGCTGCCTCGCCGTGATCCGCCGGAAGCGCGCGAGCGTGTGCCCATCCAAGCCGTTGAGCGCGATACGACATTCACTCGCCGCCGCGGGCTGACCCCTGACACGCCGTGGACGTCCGCCATCGGGACGGTCGGCGGCCAGCATGGCCTCGCCGGGCGCCCAGCCGAAAATCTGGTCCTGGCTCGCTCGGGAGAGATCCCGGTCGCGCCCGGATCCGACGAGATCGACGCCACCGACCGTGATCGGCTGGCACAGACTGTTGACTTCATCAAGAGCAACGACACCGGCACCGTGATCGCGGAGCTGCTGCCCCGCCTGAGCAGCGACCAGGCGGACGCGGTTGCTAAACGCTGCAGCTTGTCCCATGCCGCCGTACTGGTGTTTCCGCGCTCGCTGAGCGGCCTTCACGACCACCTTCACACGATCGGCCTGACCGTCGGGGAGATCAGCCACAGCGTCGTGGTCCGCGATCGCCTTTCCCGTCGCTACGGACTTCCGCGTGATTCCGTCAACGTGCGCATTCTGCGCGCACCGGTCAGCGCCCGTGACCGTGAGAGCCGCATGATCGAGATCTTCGCGCTCCCGGTGGGAGGACCCGGAGCGCTCGAGCGGCTTGCCGCATGTGAACGGGCCAGCGGGCAGGAAGCGCACGTCGCGCTCGAGGTTCACGATCCGGATGCCGTCGTCCTATCCGGACTGCGATCGCTTCTGGTCGAGGCCGGCCTGCGGTCCGATGGCGGGGGCTACAGCGAACATGAGGACGCCACCGTGCTGTACTTCCGCGTCGGCGATCGCCCGGAGGGCATCCGCCGTCTGGAGCTGATCGCCGCGGGATGTCACCCGGCCGTCCTGGCGGCCCATCTCGGCGAACCGGAAGAAGATCCCGCGACCCGGCTGCTGCAGCTGATGACGGGGGCCTGGCGGACGCAGGCGATCGCGGTGGCCGCCGAACTGCGGCTCGCCGACCATATAGCCGGACAGCCAGAGGCAACCGTAGCGCAGCTGGCGAGCGCAACGGCTACCGACCCAGACAGCCTGGGCAGGCTGGTTCGCTACCTGGCCGGCCTTGGCATCGTCGAGTGTTCGCACGCCTCCGTCAGGCTCACTGAGCTGGGTGAGCTGCTCCGCACCGACGTCAGCCCATCTCTGCACGCGCTGGCGGTGCTCTACGGCGGGCCGTTCTACGAGTCCTTCGGTGAGCTGGCGCATTCGGTCCGGACAGGTGATGCTGCTTTCGATCGCGTGTTCGACAAACACCACTTCGAATACTTCGCCGAACGACCGCAGCTAGCCGGCCTATTCGACCGGGCGATGGCCT
>DATELR010000194.1:0-13015 GCA_035276345.1 Streptosporangiaceae bacterium
AGATCACGGCGAAGCTCAGCACGCCGAGTGAGTCCTTCGAATGGATACCGAGTTCGCCAGGCGCCTTGTTCATCGCACCGAAAGCCTTCTGGCAGAAGCACAACGGGCAGATCGGGACGCCAGAGGCGCTCATCGAGGGCACCGGACCCTACCGCGTGACGAGCTTCGCGCCGGACTCACACGTCCGGCTCGAGGTCGTGGACACCTGGTGGGGCGGGAAGCCCAAGGTCAACGCGATCCAGATCAACTTCATCTCCAACGACAGCGCTCGCTTCCTCGCGGAGAAATCCGGCGCTATCCAGATGTCGTTCAACGTCCCTCTCGACGCGATGCAGCAATGGCAGACGCTGCCCGGCAACCGGGTTTTGAGCACACCCGACCGGTCCTGGGCAGGCATCATCTTCAACGTCGGCGTAGCACCCACTGACGACATCCACGTCCGCCGCGCTATCGCGCACTGCATTGACAAGGCCGCTGTGGTGAAGGAGTTGCTGCACGGCGAGGGGCAGGTCGCGACGGCCATGTCCACGCCCGAGCAGTTCGCCGGCGTGTACACCTCGCAGGAGGCGACAGCCAAACTCGCGGCGGTCCCGCAGCTTCCGTTCAGCATCTCCCAGGCGAAGGCCGAGCTCGCCAAGTCATCGGTGCCGCACGGCTTCACCACCACGCTGGAGTACCCGAATACCGGGCCGCAGCTCGGCACGGCCGCGCTGAGCCTGGCCAGCAACCTCAAGAAGATCGGTGTCACGCTGCAGGTCAAGGAGGTCACGATCTCGCAGTGGCTCTCCAACCTCAGCGCGCCCAAGCAGCCGCTGCGCTACATGTGGTATTTCAACACGACGCCCGACCCAGCCGAGCTGGTTACCTACCTGCTGAATAACCCGCCTGCGAACCTGGCGGGCTACGTCAATAAGCAGGTTGACACGCTGCTCGCGCAGGCGTCGGCTGAGCTGGACGCCGCCAAGCGGGCGACGCTCATCATCGAGGCGCAGAAAGTCGCGGCTGCCGACCTGCCCTACCTGCCATTGTGGTGGGGTCGCTCGCTGACCTCGTTCTCCGACCATGTGGGAGTCAAGAACTACAGCTCCTACATCTTCGAATCGCCGTGGGCGAGCAATCTGTATAGCGCGACATGACCGCACCGGCTGCCGGGACCGTCCCGGCCAGCAGGACGGTCAGCTTGTACCTCGCCAGGCGCATCGCAGGCACCGTGCTGCTGATCGCGGTGATGTCGCTGCTGATCTTCAGCCTGCTGTACCTGGAGCCGGGCAACATCGTCCGCAACCTGCTGGGAACCCGGCCGGCCAATCCGCAGACCATCGCCCAGATCCGGGCCGAGTATCACCTGAACGAGTCGTTCGTGCAGCAATACCTGAGCTGGCTCGGCAACGCCATCACCGGAAACTTCGGCACGTCAGTGCAGTCCGGCCAGCCGGTCGGTGCGGCCATCACCTCACGGCTCGGCCTCACGATCCAACTCGTGATCTTCTCCTTCGCGCTCGCCGTCGTGGCCGCCGTGCCGGCTGGCGTTCTGGCGGGTGTCCGGCACGGCAGCGGCTCTGACCGGGCCGTCGTCGGGGGAGCGGTCTTGTTCGTCAGCGCCCCTGCGTTCGCGCTCGGGCTGCTGATGCTGTACCTGTTCGGCGATTACCTGAACTGGTTCCCGGTATACGGCTCCGGCTCTGGCGTGACCGGCCGCCTGGACCACCTGCTGCTACCTGCCGCAACGCTGGCACTCGGGCTCGGCGGCTTCATCCTGAAGATCACCAGGGCGGCGGTCATCAGGGAAGTCGATCAGGACTACGTCATGTTCGCCCGCGCCCGCGGGCTGCGGAACCGGCAGGTCCTCGGCCTAATCGTGCGCAACGCGAGCGTGCCCGTCGGCACAAGCTTGGGGCTGGCTCTTGCCTACCTCATCGGATCCACCGTGCTCGTCGAGCAAGTGTTCTCCCTTCCCGGGCTCGGGACGCTGCTGGACAACGCAGTGGTCTTTAAGGACGTGCCGGTGGTCCAGGCGCTGACGTTGCTGATAGCCGCCGCGATCGCGCTGTCCGCGCTGCTGGTGGACCTGGCCTACATTGCACTCGACCCGCGGATCCGGCACGAGATGACGGCAGTGCGATGACGCCGGCTGGTTCGATAGCCGAGTTTGAGGCGGCCGCCCTCGGCGGGTCTCAAGCAAGCGAGCGCCGGGGGCGGGTGCCGGTCAGCGTCGCCTTGTCGATCCTGCTGCTCGTCTTCGTCGCGGTGTGCGCGGTCGTCCCAGGCCTGGTCGCACCGCACGCGGATCAGCAGGACATCCTGCTCGGGGTGACGAGCCCCGGCACCTCGGGTCACCTGCTCGGCAGCGACGACCTGGGCCGCGACATCCTTCAGCTCACGTTCGGCGGTACCCGTTCGGCCGTGCTCGGTCCGGTCGCGATCGCTCTTGGCTCGATGCTGCTGGGGGTGCTGTTCGGGACGACTGCCGGCTACCGGGGCGGGGTGCTTGACGGCCTGATCGCGAGGTGGGCTGATCTGCTGCTCGCGCTGCCGGCGGTGCTGCTGGCGATCGTTGTCGCCGGGATACTGGGCGGCGGCTACTGGATCACCGTCGCGATCCTGATCGTCCTTTTCTCACCGTCGGACATCCGGCTGATCAGGGGGGCGGTGCTCGAGCAGAAGACCCTGCCGTACGTCGAGTCGGCCAAGGTGCTGCGGATGCCCGCCTGGCGCATCATGTACCGGCAGATCCTGCCGAACGTCGTCCCCGTGATCATCGCGAACTTCATGCTGAACATCGCCTACGCGATCGTGGCCATGTCCTCCCTTTCGTATCTAGGTCTCGGAGTGGGACCGGGTTCCCCGGACTGGGGCCGCCAGTTGTCAGACGGGCAGTCGATCCTGGCAGCCAACCCGGCGGCCATTCTGGCTCCTGGCATCCTGATCGTCCTCACCGCCACTGCGATCAACATCCTCGGCGACTGGCTATTTGACTGGCTCAATACCAAGGTGGCTGCCCGGTGACCTCGCTTACCGTGACGGACCTGCATGTCCGCGGCCCTCACGGCCCGATCGTGGCGGGCCTGAACCTGACGGTCGAAGCCGGCGAGACGCACGCGATCGTCGGGGAATCAGGCAGCGGCAAATCCGTCAGCGCCAAGGCACTCACCGGCCTGCTTCCACCCGAGCTCAACGCCAGCGGGGCGCTGACAATCAGCGGAGCGCCGGTCCCGCTCGACGGAAGGGACAACGCCTGGCACCAGGTTCGCGGCTCGCGCATCACGCTGCTGCCGCAAGATCCGTTCACCAGCCTCAGCCCGCGGCATCGGTGCGGCAACCAGATCGGCGCCGTGCTGGGCCATCTGCCCCGGCGAGAGCGCGTTGCCACGGTGCTCGCCAGCCTCGAGGAAGTGGGATTGCCGGCGCGTGTCGCCAGGCAGTATCCGTTCCAGCTTTCCGGCGGCATGCGCCAGCGGGTCGCCATCGCCGCGGCCCTGATCACCGGGCCCAATGTGTTGATCGCCGACGAAGCCACTTCGGCTCTGGACGTAACCACCCAACGGGACGTGCTCGACCTGCTCGCCCGACTGCAGCAAGACCGCGAGATGGGCCTGATCCTGATCACGCACGACCTCGGCGTTGCCAGGGGCCGGGCCGACGAAGTCACCGTCATGTACGCCGGCCGCACCGCCGAACACGGGCCCGCAACCGAAGTCATCGCGAGCCCAGCGCACCCGTACACCGGACGACTGCTCGACTGCGACCCGCCGCTTGACGCGAAGCTCGAGCGGCTGCCCACCATTCCGGGTTCGGTTCCGCGCTTGGCCGCAGTCGGGGACGCCTGTACCT
Source organism: Streptosporangiaceae bacterium (assembly GCA_035276345.1). Classification (GTDB taxonomy): domain Bacteria; phylum Actinomycetota; class Actinomycetes; order Streptosporangiales; family Streptosporangiaceae; genus Chersky-822. The sequence continues at coordinate 3,832 of DATELR010000194.1, forward strand.
TTGCCAGCCGCTGCAATCTGGTCACCGACGAGTGCAGAACGCAGATACCGCCGCTCGCTGAGGTCGGGGCCGGTCACCAGGCGGCGTGCCTGCGTATCGCGGACTTCCTCCGCGAGAGCGGGTCAGAGCGCACCTACATAAAAGCCTCGGCGGCGGCCAGGGAACCTGCCCCGAGCGACGCGATCTTGTCAGTGCGCGACCTCAAGAAGTCCTTCGGCAGCAACGTGGCACTCGCCGGGATCGAACTTGACGTCGCAGCGGGCGAGTCCGTCGCCGTCGTGGGCGAATCGGGTTCAGGCAAGACCACCCTTGCCCGAATCATCGTCGGCCTGGAGACCGCCGACGCCGGCAACATCAATGTCGCCAGCCCGCCCGGCAGTCAAGACAGCGGACCGCGTCCACCGCAGATCGTCTTTCAGGACCCGTACTCAGCCCTGAACCCCAGCCTCACGGTCGGGACTTCGTTGCGCGACGCGCTGCGGGCCGGGGGCCGGGACCGGTCCGACGGCCAGGTCGCCGAACTGCTGGAGATGGTCGGACTCCCCGCGGCCTACGCCCGCCGCCGACCCAAGGCCCTGTCCGGAGGCGAACGGCAAAGGGTGGCGATCGCCCGCGCGCTCGCCCCTCGCCCGGACATGCTCGTCTGCGATGAGGCGGTCTCTTCGCTGGATGTCTCGGTGCAGGCTCAGATCCTGAACCTGATCTCCGACCTGCGGAGCCAGCTGGGCCTGGCAGTGCTGTTCATCTCCCACGACCTTGCCGTCGTGCTGCAGGCCGCTGAACGGGTCTATGTCCTTTATGAAGGTCGGATCGTCGAGCATGGCGATACGGCGGACGTACTGGCCCGCCCCGAGCACGACTACACCAAGCTGCTAATGGCCAGCGCATCGCCAGTCCTCGGCTAGCCGGCCGTTTTGCATCGTGAGCGAAAGGACTGGAATGCAGCGCGAATCCGGGTCTGCTTTGCTCCGGATCGACCGGAAGCGGGTCGACGGCAGCATGTGCGACGCTCTGGACGGTCTGGACCTGCCCCGTGAGGTAGCCGATCAATGGTCGCGCTATCGCGAGCCACAGTGTCGGTTCATCCTGGTTGCGCGCACCGACGCCGGCATCTCCGGCGCCGCGCTCGTCGCCAGCCGACCCCTGGCCAGCTACCTTAAGGTCGGCGGCGTCTGGATCAGCGACCAGGCCGACGATTCCGAGCACGTTCAGCGCGCGCTGATATCCGACGCGGAACAAATGGCCTGGGAGCTCGGCGCCCTCGTCGTGAAGCTCGAGATGCCCCCGGAGCCCTCGTCACCGCCAGCATCACCGCCCGGGTATGTCGAGGTCGCAGCTCCGAAGATAGCGGCCCCGATCCCCGATCCCTCGCCGCCGGTGCCTGCAGCCCAGTTCAAGTGGCGAACACCGTCGTCCAGGAATGCAGTTCCTTATATGCGCCAGACCACCGATTTCACCTGCGGCACCGCAGCCCTCTCGATGACGCTCACGCATTTCGGCAGGGTCGCCAGGCTAGACCGGGCCACCGAGCTTGACATGTGGCGCCAGGCCACGACCATTCTCGCCAGCGATCCGTACGGTCTCGCCGTCGTCGCTACCCGGCATGGACTCCAGCCGACATCGGTGACCGTGAGCACCGACGACACCCTCTTCACGGAGCAGCTGCCGACGGAGCAAGACCGTGAACTCCGCCAGTTCATCCAGAGCGATTTCCGGCGGCAGGCCGAACATGCCGGACTGGACATCCAGCTGCGCGCATTCGAGGTCCCCGAACTTCGTGACGTGATCGCGTCGGGCGGCCTAGCAATGGTGCTGGTGGATGAGCTCCTCGTTCACGGCGAGGCGTGCCCGCACTGGATCCTTGTCCACGGCTTGGAAGGCAATCACTTCATCGCGCACGATCCGTGGAGTGAGGTCAGTCAAGGCGAGTCTTGGCTGGACGCCTACGACGTGCCGCTCTCAGCCGATGCGCTCGACCAGATCTCGTGGACCGGCCAGCCCCGGTACCGTGCCATGCTCAGCTTCAGCCGTTAGCCCTCTTTGGGGAGTCTGCTCGAGGTTCAGAGTGCCGTGTGGCTGCGATGAAGTTGCGAAAATTCGTTTCCGAGGGCCGGCGGATTGTGTCGGCTGGCTGAGTGACAATTTCCTCCGGTGCACCTGTGGCGATGCGATATGCGGGAGCGGGAGCATGGATCGTAAGCGGTTGCAGCCCGCGCGCGGGTGAGCAGCGAGGTGTTCGACCAACTCCAGAGGCCGCCTGTGCCGGAATGTGCTCGTGTGGCAGATGGGCGCCGCCTGCCCTGGAGCGGGAAGAAAGGATCGCACTTAGATGCGCGAATCTGCGTTTGCGCGGCGCACGGTCGGCGCTTTGATGCCACTTCGGTATTACGCGCCACGGCCGTCTATCCGTCGCCCGCTAACTGATGTGCCCTTCCCGGCGATACCGGCTATTGACGTCCACAATCACCTCGGCCGCTGGCTGACCGGAGACGGCGGCTGGATGGCGCCGGACGTCGGGAAGCTCATCGCGGCGATGGATGAGGTGGGCCTAGAGGCGATGGTGAACCTAGACGGACGTTGGGGCAGGGAGCTGGATGAGAATATAGCGCGTTACGACGCCGCCTATCCCGGCCGGTTCGCCACTTTCGCGCACCTGAACTGGGCTCGCCTGCTCGAGGACCATCCGGACCGAGCGCTCGTGGATGACCTGCGGCGGGCTCGCGACCAGGGAGCACGGGGTGTGAAGATATGGAAGGATCTGGGGCTCGCGATCGCGGACGCTACGGGCGAACGGGTCCTCCCAGATGATGAGCGGATCGCGGACGCCTTTGCTGCTGCCGGAGAACTGGACTTGCCGATCCTGATCCACGTCGGCGATCCGCTGGCCTTCTTCGCTCCGCTGGACCGCTACAACGAGCGGCTCGAGGAGCTGACCAGGCGGCCGGACTGGTGGTTCGGGGGGCGCGAGAATCCGACTTTCGACCGCCTCATGCAGGCGCTAGCCACGGTCGTGCGCCGGGCCTCTGATACGAAATTCATTGGGGCGCACGTCGGTTGCGCGGCTGAGGACCTGGATTGGGTCGGCGCGCTGATGGACGAGTGCCAGAACTTCCATGCCGACATTGCGGGACGGCTCGCCGAGCTCGGCCGCCAGCCGCGCCGCTTCCGCAAACTAGCCGTGCGGCATCCAGACCGCGTCATCTTCGGCACAGACGTGTTCCCCTTCAACCCTGACGTAGTGCGAACCTACTGGCGTTTCCTGCACACCGATGACGAGTGCTTCCCGTACTGCCCCGGCGAAAAAGTCCCGCCGCAGGGCCGGTGGGAGATCAGCGGCGCCGACCTTCCCGCCGAGCTGTTGCCGGCGATCCTTGCCGGCAACGCCCGTCGGCTGGTTCGGTTCTGACGCTAGCCATGCCTCCGCTCGGGCCTACGCTCCTGATCAAGACGCGCAGTCCTGCACCGCTTGAACAGATGCCGCGCCGCTCACGCCGACGCTAGTGTCCTTCGGGCAGAGACGCGGTCACGTCTCGGCCGGGCTCACGGGTGCTGCAGGCATCCGCCGCCGCTGGCGAAGAAGCTGCTGTAACTGAACTCTTGGGTCAGGTAGTGGTGTCCTTTGATCACCTGGCTGCAGAGTGGCCGGGTTCGCCCCGTTCTCGAACCCGGCCACTCAGTCCAGCCGGAGGTTGTGACACCGGGCGTTCCTGCCGCAGGTGAAGCCGACCGGCGCCAGGTAAATCGGGAACGGGATGTTCGCGTACTCCAGGAATTCGGAGCCTGGCTGTCGTAGACGCAGAAGGCCGTGTACGCGTAGGAGCAGTCGCAGCACTTAGGCGAATGGCGTCTGGCTGCCCTCCTTCTCCCTGCCCACGGCGTCGCTGGGTGTGGCCGGTCGGCTTCCGTCCGCCGGGTTCGGCCAGCTCACGTCCCCGGCCGGGCCTGGCTGCAGCAAGGGCGGGTAGAGCACGGCGGCGGATCCCTGCCGGTACAGCCGGGCGGGCCTGCCGCGCTCCCCGGTAGTGGAAGTTCCGGTGTCCAGGACGAAGCCGGCTGTGGTGGTGGCTTTCCGGTGGAAGTTCCGGGGATCCAGCACCGTGCCCCAAACGATCTCGTAGACCCGGCGGAGCTGGGCAATGGTGAACTCGGGCGGGCAGAACGCGGCGGCAAGCGGGGTGTACTCAAGTTTGGCGCGGGCCCGCTGCAGGCCGTCGGACAAGATCGCGGCGTGGTCGAACGCCAGCCGCGGGCGCGCTGTCAGGCCCGCGACCGGCTGCCACCTGGCGGCAGCCGCATCTGTACCGGCTACCGGCTCCGGCAGGCCAGGCGCAAGCGCGAGGTAGGCAACGGTGACGACGCGCAGCCGCGGGTCACGGCCTGGGTCGCCGTAGCTGGCCAGCTGCTCCAGGTGCACTATGCCTGGGCCCAGGCTGGTTTCCTCAGCCAGCTCGCGAGCGGCTGCCTGGGCCAGCGTCTCGTCCGGGCGCACGAAGCCGCCGGGCAGCGCGAGCCGACCGCGGTACGGTGACTCGCCCCGCCGGACCAGCAGCACTGTCAGGGCGCCGTCTCGGATCGTCAGGACGACCAGGTCGACGGCGACCGCGGCCTGCGGCCAGGCGTGTGGATCGTAACCTCGCACGCCGTCCACCCTACCCGCTTAATCGTCTACTTGACGAAAAAGAGCAACCAGGTTTATCGTCGGATTGACGATTAAAGGAAGGTGGCCAGGATGGCTGATATCAGGACCTACCCGCTGGCGCGGCACCTGCGGGGTACCGCGACCGGCCACGTGCGGCACGTCCGGCGCGGCCGGCTCGTCCACGACGGGACGGGCCTGTCCTTCTACTACCGCCCGCTGTCGGCGGTGCTGTCGGAGGTTCCCGTTGATGACCGGGAGCTGCCGCTCCTGTTCCACGCCCGCACGGCCGATTTCCAGGACCTGGCCGTGCAGGCCAGCGTGACGTTCCGGGTCACGGACCCGGCGACCGCCTGCGCGCGGATCGACTTCTCGATCCACCCCGACACCGGCCGGTGGCGCGGCACACCCCTGGAGCAGCTCGCCGGGTTGCTCACCGAGACGGCGCAACAGCACGTCCTCGGCCTCATCGCCGCCCAGCCGCTGGCCGGGGTCCTTTCCGATGGCGTCGGGCAGATACGCGACAAGATCCTCACCGGCCTGACCAGCGACCGCCGGCTGGCAGAGACCGGTATCGCGGTGATCGGCGCCAGGGTGGTGGCGATCCGGCCGGAACCGGAGATGGAGAGAGCGCTGCGCACACCCGCGCGCGAGCAAATCCAGCAGGACGCGGACCGGGCGACCTACGAGCGGCGGGCCCTGGCGGTCGAGCGCGAGCGCGCGATCGCCGAAAACGAGCTGGCGAACCAGATCGAGCTGGCGCGGCGCGAGGAGCAGCTCATCGCCCAGCGCGGGATCAACGCCCGCCGTCAGGCCGCAGAAGCCGCCGAGGCCAGCGGCATCGAGACCGAAGCCCAGGCTGCGCGGCAGCAGCTGCTCGACCAAGCCAAGGCCGCAGGGACCCGCGCGCTCGGGGAGGCCAGGGCTGCCGGTGAGGCCGCCCGGGTCGCCGCATACGCCGGCCTCCCGCAAGGCCATCTGCTTGGTCTGGCGGCCAAAGACCTGGCTGGAAGCTTGCCGCAGATCGGCAGCCTGGTCATTGCCCCAGAGTTGCTCACCCCGCTGCTAGCCAAGCTGACCGATAACGCGGTCAGCGCAAGCGAACCTAAGACCGTGTGAGGCGTGCGGTGACCCTCCCGCCCCGCGCAGTGCTCGTGCACCGCCGCACCGAGTTGCAAGAACTACTGGCGCGCCACGGCACACGCGGCCAGGCCCAGTTCTTCTTGCAGACGCGAGGACAGCACATCGAGGACGCAGAAAGCCGACACCGCGCCGTCCAGGAGGCGATCAGCACCGTGAGCGCGGCCATCCCCGCAAAGTGGCGACGGGCCGTGGTCGAACGCGCTGAACTGCCGACGTTTCTCTTCGAGCCTGGGGACATCATCGTGGTCGCCGGGCAGGACGGCCTGGTCGCGAACCTCGCCAAGTATCTGGACGGCCAGGTAGTGATCGGTATCAACCCCGAACCCGGCCGCAACCCCGGCGTCCTAGTCCCGCACCCGGCACTGGCCGCACCCGCGCTGCTCGCCACGGCAGCTGGCCCCGCCGCGGCCAGGAACGTCGAAGAACTCGCCATGGTCGAGGCCGCCACCGACGACGGCCAGCGCTTGATCGCGCTGAACGAGATCTACATCGGCCAGCCCAGCCACCAGACTGCGCGCTATGCTCTCGCCCTCCCCGACGGGCGCACCGAACGGCAGGCATCCTCAGGCGTGATCGTGTCCACCGGCACCGGCGCTACCGGCTGGTGCCGCTCCACATGGCTGGAACGCCACAGCACGCTCACCCTGCCAGCGCCCGCCGAGTCCCGGCTCGCATGGTTCGTCCGTGAAGCGTGGCCATCGCCTGCGACTGGCACCACCTGCACCGAAGGTGAGCTGGCGCCCGGCCAGGCGCTCAGCCTCACCGCTCAATCCGACCGGCTGGTCTTGTTCGGGGATGGCATCGAAGCAGATGCCATCCCCGTCGACTGGGGCCAGGCCGCCCGCATCACTCTGGCTGGACGAACCCTGCACATCCTCCGGTAACCCACGCAGGAGGCCGTTACCGAAGCTACCGATGCTGCGCCCCGGGCGCCTAGTGCGCGATGGCGGCTGCGACCGCATAACCGGCAGCGTCGAGGACGACGACTCGTGCGACGTGCGGGTGGCTCGTTGGCACAACGCGGCGCTTTTAGGCGGGTCGAAGGGCTAGATCGTCCCCATAGGAGGCCCTATCCCCGCGATCATTTTGCCGGTGTTGGCGTCGAGGAAATCCCACTCCGTGCACTGCCAAGCCGGCTTATTCGATTTGGCCGGGCACTCCCACGCGCGCAGCCCATAGACCAGCTTATTGAGCCATGTGTATGCGATGCCGTTGGCGATGGTGGCGTGAGAACAGCCCCCACCGCAGTCCGACGCATCCCCGATCGGCAGCGTGAAGAGGCCGAGTTGCACTGTCACGTTGCCGGGGAGCTTGAAATGGGTCTTGTGGGCGTAGGTGTCGATTGCCTGTTGGGCGGTCAGCCTCGGTGCGGCGTCCGAGGGCGGCGGGGCGAAAATCTCGCCGCGAAGATGCGGCTCCAGGTGGATCACAGAGGTCACCTTGGCGGTGCCTGGATTGCCAGGAGCCAAACTGGTAGCTGCCCAGACCGCGAAACCGCTTCCCGCTAGGGCGAGCACGGCTGCACCGAAGATGTAATTCCTGCGTCGCATCCCCATCCCCTAACCGATATTCGTCAAAGTTTAGGCGCGGAGGACCGGCGGCTGATGTCCGCAGTTGGGACTAATATTTGCGATCGCTATTGGCCGTTGGGCAAATCACGCGGAGGCCAGCAAGTTGTCATAGCCTTGTTGGGTCTTGCGTCACAAGATATCGTGTTGCGCGTGGCGGAGGCCGAGCTGAGCGAGCTGCGCAGGGGCGTGCTGGGGCCGTGCGTGCTGGCATTGCTCGAGCAGCGGCCGCGGTTCGGGCTGGAACTGGTCCGGGACCTAGCGGGTGCGGGTGGCCTGCTGACCAGTGACGGCACGGTGTACCCGCTGTTGAACCGGCTCCGCGACGCAGGCTTGGTGACCAGCGAATGGCAGGTCGTCGAGGGCGAGCGGCCGCGCCGGTACTACTCGATCACTCAGGCGGGGAAGGCGAGCTTGACGGCATTCCGCAGCGAGTGGGCGCAGTTCGCCGCCACGGTCAGCCAGGTACTGCGCGAACCCGCGGCGGAGCCAGCGCGTGCGGCCGTCAAAGGGAGGCCGCGATGAATGACGTAGTGCTTACGCATCGACGCGGGTGCCACTGGCGGATGGCACGGGAGGCACCATGATCGATGTCCTTGAACATCCGCTAGTCGCGGGTTACCTGCGCGACCTCGATGCCGCGCTGGCCGGCCTGCCGGCCGAATCGGCAGCGGAACTGTCCGAGCAACTCCGGGCGCACCTGCTGGAAGCGCTGCCGACCGACGCTGATGAAGACGCGGTGATAGCAGTGCTCGCCGCGCTGGGTCCGCCGCGCCTGGTCGCCCAGGCAGCGGCGGAACCGGAATCCTGGCCGGGTAGCGGCCGAGCCCGACGGGACCCGCTGCTGCGCCGACTGGCCAGGTGGGCCCGGCGGCAGCCGCCCCGTACATGGCTGATCGTCGCAGCAGTCACCATTGCGATCGGGCTGCCCGCAGGCACGCTGATCTTCTGGCAGGTTCAGCCGGACTTGGAATGGGTCGGATCATTCTCCTGGTGGAGCCGGTCCGATGTCGCCCGCTCGGTGACGACAGAGGCGGCGGGAGCGACCCAGATCACAGCGCCGCTGCGGCCTGGCAAGATCCAGGGTTTCGCCATCTTTGTTTACAACCCCTCGGACCTGACCGAGTTCATCACCGGCAGCGCCGACCACATCAGCCCGGGCGCGCCGGTCCCGGCCACGATCAGCGTGTCGACGACCGCTACCGTCTACCAGATGGGGGAACCGCACGCGGTCCGCTATCGGACCAACGGCCCCATCCCGCCGCACTCCTACCGGTGGGTCCTGGTGCGATGGCGGTCCGCTCACTGCTACCTGCTGGCCGCCGGAGGCTGGCAGGGGAACCCTGACCTGCAGCTGCGCGTCCGCATTGGCTGGATCACCAGGACCGAGGACATCCCGCTGGGCGAGGTGATCACCGTTTCACCTAGCGCGGCCACCGTTAAAGCGGACAAGGCATACTGCCGGAACCGGCCGCCAGGAGGCTGACAGGAAGCGGCCGGCGAAACGCTACTCATCGGCGGCGAACTGTCATTCAGGCGGCAGTTCCTTGTACACGAAGCTGACGTTGATGCCGCGGCGGGCGCGAACGTACCGCGGAATGTAGTAGAGCAGTGCGCCGACCACGATCAGGCCGCCGAACCAGGCGGGGATCCACCAGAAGTTGCTCTCGCTCCCGTTCATGACCAGCGCCGGGTACTGCGTGGAGATAACCGCGAACGCCACGAAGATGGCAATCGACAACGGCGCGACGATGTACAGCACAGGGATGCCGAGGAATTTCACGTTGGCCGGCGAGGCCCGGTAGAGATCAGGCCGCCGGATCGGCAGCGCGATCGC
>DATELR010000195.1:0-2303 GCA_035276345.1 Streptosporangiaceae bacterium
TCGCTGCCGAGGATCGCTATCTGGCGTTCGGCGAGCAGCGGGATGACCGTGGGGTGCAGTCCAGCCCGCGCGGCGGCCGCGTCCCACGGCTGGCGCACGTTGCGCCTACGCCGGTGGCCCACCCGGACCAGCAAGACGTCACCAGCGCCGACGTGCACCTGCTGCCGCTCCTCGGCGGCGAGGACATCAGCGACAGTCACGTGATCGCCAGGCTCGAGCCACTCTGTTCCCCGAACCGCGGGAATGTCGAGCAGCACACCGCGTCCCGCGACGCCATCCTTCGAGACCGCGATCGATAGCTCCTCAGCACCCGACATGGTGACCGCGTCGGCGGGCACATCGTTGTACAGCCGGCCATCGAACATGACGTGACACAGGGCGTCCATATGACTGTCGGCGTTGCCGTGCACGTTCATCTCGATCCGGTCGGTCCCGAACGACAGGCCGTCAGGATCGGCGTCGGCGGCAGTGCCTGTCATCCGGTGCACCGCCGGATGCGGGTTATCTGGCGTCGTCCTGTTCTCTATCGGGCCGGCGAGTGATATCGAACGTCCCAGCTTGACCTGGGCGGCAGCCGCAAGCGTGCGCTGCGGCGTCAGGTGGTTCAGCGCGCCTCGCCGATCGGCCGCATCCCATGGCAGCCCCGTGCGGAGCTGTCGGTAGAGCTCGCGGAACTCAGCCTCGGACATCCCGTCCTGGCGAGCAGCGACGGGCGTGTTTCCTGCAGTCACCTGATCAGCCTCGCTTGTGCAGGACCCGGACGTCATCATCCTGGACGGGTGGGGCACCCTGGGACCGGCAGTTACCTCCGCCAGGAAGAGGACCGATGCCCCGCGATCGTCTCGTTGCAGTCAGCTACCCGGTAGACGAGGAATACGCCAGGATCAACACCGATGTGCTGAGCGAGGAAGCCTCCGTCAGCTTCCTGAGCCAGGTGCCAGAGACCGAGCGCCAGGCTTTTCTAGCCAGAGCCGACGCGCTGATCGGCTGGAACCTGCCCCGGGAGCTTGCGGACGGCGCGCTGGAGAAGGCGCCCGATCTCCGGTTCATTCAGCTGCTCTCGGCCGGCGCTGACAGCGTCGACTTCCGAACCATTCCTGAATCCGTGCCGCTGGCAGGCAACGTAGGCGCCTACGCCAAGCCGATGGCGGAGCAAGTAATGGCAATGACGCTGGCGCTGATCAAGCGACTGCCGCAGCACCACGCCGAGCTGGCGAGAGGTGAGTTCAACCAGTCGGAACCGCTGCTGACGCTGGACGGCGCCGTCTGCGCGATCCTCGGTTTCGGCGGCATCGGCCTGGCAACGGCCCGCCTGATGAGGGCTTTCGGCGCGCGGATCCACGCCGTGAACAGCTCAGGCAAGACCAGTGAAGACGTCGACTACATCGGCACTCTCGCAGACCTGGACGAGGTCCTGACCGCCGCAGACGTCCTGCTCGTGTCCCTGCCGCTCACCAACAAGACGCGCAACCTGCTCGGCGCCCGCGAACTCGCCTTGATGAAGCCCACAGCCATCATCGTCAACGTCGCCCGAGGCGCGATCATAGACGAGCAAGCGCTCTACGAGCACCTGGTCGCGCAACCGCAGTTCTACGCGGCCATTGACGCGTGGTGGCACGAACCGCGCGGCGGGAAGCCGTTCACCACCGAGTACCCCTTCTTCGACCTGCCCAACGTTCTCGGCTCGCCGCACAACTCCGGCATGGTCGCCGGCATACTGCCGGGCGCCGCTGCGAAGGCTGCTGAGAACGTCAAGCACTTCTTGCGCGGCGAGCCTGTTACCGGCCTGATGAGCCGCGCCGACTACCTCTGAGTGGTCGCTGCGCACCGCAGGCTGGCTTGCCTGATCGTCTAACGCGCCGATGCGCGCGACAATAAATTCCGGCTAGCCAGGCAACATTTTCGTCAGGAACTGGCCCGTATAGCTTTCGGCGATCTTCGCGATCTCCTCGGGCGTCCCGGTCGCGATCACCTCGCCGCCGCGCGAGCCGCCTTCCGGGCCCAGGTCGATCACCCAGTCCGCGGTCTTGATCACGTCGAGGTTGTGCTCGATCACGATCACGGTGTTGCCGCCGTCGACGAGCCGGCCGAGGACACCGAGCAGCTTGCGGATGTCATCGAAGTGCAGTCCTGTCGTGGGCTCGTCCAGGACATAGATCGTCCGGCCGGTCGACCGGCGCTGCAACTCGGAGGCCAGCTTGACCCGCTGCGCCTCTCCGCCGGACAGGGTGGGCGCCGGCTGGCCAAGCCGGACGTACCCGAGGCCGACGTCGGTGAGCGTCCTCAGGTGCCGGTGGATGGCG
>DATELR010000196.1:0-3870 GCA_035276345.1 Streptosporangiaceae bacterium
GGTCTTGACCCGGTCCAGAACATGATCTTCGTGCGGTTCGCCAACTCGGTCATCGAGCCGCTGCTGAACCGGGACCACGTGCAGAGTATTCAGATCACGATGGCAGAGGCGTTCGACGTCGCGGACCGCGGCGCGTTCTACGACCGGACCGGCGCGATCAGGGACGTGCTGCAGAACCACCTCCTGCAGGTGCTGGCCTCGTTGCTCGCAGAGCCGCCGGATGCTCGCGGTATGGACCCATGGCGCAGCGCCAAGGCCACCGTTGTCGAGGCACTATCGCCGCTGACGCCGGAAACGGCCGTGCGGGGGCAGTACGCCGGCTACCACGATGTCCAAGGCGTCGACCCGCACTCGACCGTGGAGACCTACGTGGCGGTCAGGCTTGCGATGAACACGTGGCGCTGGGCCGACGTGCCGATCTTGATCAGGACCGGCAAATGCCTGCCGGTCTCGGCGACCGAGGTGTTCGTGCGGTTCCGGCCGCCAGTCAGCGACGTGTTCGGCCTCCAGCCAGGCTCCACGCTTAATGGCCTGCACTTCAGGATCAATCCTGCCGCCAGGGTAAGCATCACGCTGACCGGCAAGAAGCCAGGCCCGGGCTGGATCCCGCAGAGTGAGATGCTGACCTTCGCCGAGCACCCGGCCGGCAACATACGGCCGTACGACCGGCTGATAGGCGCGGCCTTGTCAGCAGACCGCGGGCTGTTCGCCAGGCAGGACACCGTCGAGGCGGCCTGGCAGATCGTCGACCCGGTGCTGGGCGACGTGGTGCCAGTGCACTCGTATGCCGAAGGCAGCTGGGGCCCGAAGGAAGCCGATGCGCTGCTGCCTGACGGCGAGACCTGGTACGACGTGCCAGCCGACTCCTAGCGGCTGCCGAGTTGGGGGACTCAGGGATGGACAGCCAGGGCCCGTGTCGCGTCGTGATCGTGGGCGGCGGCTTCGGCGGCCTCTTCGCCGTACGTGCCTTGCGGCGCGGGCCATTCGCCGTGACGCTCATCGACCAGAACGCGCACCATCTGTTCCAGCCGCTGCTGTATCAGTGCGCGACGGGAATCTTGTCGGAAGGCCAGATCACCGCGCCACTTCGCCGGGTGCTCAGGAAGGAACCTCACGTCGAGTGCGTCATGGCGATGGCGGTTGATCTGGACGCCGCTGCTCGGAGAGTTATCTGCCGCCGGCCCCTGGGATCGGAGCTAGCGGTGCCCTACGACTACCTGATAATTGCAGCCGGAGTGGAGCAGTCTTACTTCGGGCACGACGAATTTCGGCCGCTCGCGCCAGGCATGAAGACGATCTCCGACGCCCTGCTGATCAGGCGCAGGGTCTACGGCGCCTTCGAGATGGCCGAGACCGCCGCTGATCCCGCCGAGCGGGCCAGGTGGCTGACGTTCGCGATGGTGGGAGCCGGCCCGACCGGAGTTGAACTCGCCGGGCAGATTCGCGAGCTTGCCACCAAAACGCTGCGTGAGGAATTCAGGCGCGCCAATCCCGAGGATGCCAGGGTCCTCCTGTTCGACGGCGGCCCTAAGCCGCTGTCATCGTTCGGAACCAAGCTTTCCGACCGGACGCGGAGCGCCCTGCGGACTCTGGGTGTGGAGCTGCATATGGGCGCGATCGTCACTGACGTTTCCGAGCGCGGCCTGAAGGTCCGCGATCAGAACGGCATCGAGCAAACCTTCGAGGCGGCCACGGTGCTGTGGACGGCTGGGGTCGCCGCGCCACCGTTCGCGTCGGCCGTAGCTAGGGCGACTGGCGCCAGTCAGGATCGCGCAGGGCGGATCGCAGTGCAGGATGACCTGACGCTGGCGGCGCACCCGGAGATCTCAGTGGTCGGCGATGTGATGCAGCTAGGCAAGCTACCTGGAGTGGCCGAGGTCGCCATGCAGGCGGGTCACTACGCCGGACGGCGGATCAGCCGCGAGGTTGCCGGGCATCGCGATAGTACGCCGTTCAAGTACCGGGACCTCGGCTCCGCCGCCTATATCGCCAGGGGTAAGGCCGTCGTCTCCGCAGGTCCGATGAAGCTGAGCGGGTTCATCGGATGGGTGTTCTGGCTGTTCATCCACATCGCTTTCCTGACCGGATTCCGCAATCGCATCGGCGCCGTGCTTACGTGGTGGGTCGCCTTCACCAGGGACGTCAGGCGAGAGCGGGCCTTCACGGACACCGCGGTTGGCCGGGTTCGCTCTGTCTACGATCGCAGGACGTCATCCGGCGACGCCAGAGCGGGCCAGCAGCGGAGCGGTCATTAGCGCCGGTCGCGCGGAAGAAGTGTGAACGTGATACGCCATAGCGCATGGACCGACTGACCGAGATCCGCCAGGGGATCTTTGTTGCTACCGGCAATCTTTACGTCACCAACAGCACGGTTGTCTCCGACGGCCGCGGCGGCTGCCTGGTCATTGATCCAGCCGTCACAGTTGCGGAGGTGGCCAGCCTGGCCACGGATCTGAGCAGCATGTCCCTTCAGCCGCAGTGCGGTTTCGCAACTCATCCACACTGGGATCACGTGCTGTGGATTCCTGAGCTCGGCGATGTTCCGCGATTCGCTTCAGCTCTTACTGTCGCATTCGCCGAACGAGAGCGGGAGCGTCTGATCAAAGGCGTTGAGACCTCCGCGCCGGGTCATGACCTGGAGCTGTTCGGCAAGCTGACGCCGCTCGAGCAGCCCGACGAGATCCAATGGACGGGTCCGACCGCTTCCGTCATCACCCATCAGGGTCACGCTCCCGGGCACAGCGCGGTGTTTCTCCCTGACAGCGGGACGCTGATAGCCGGCGACATGTGCTCGGACATTGAGTTCCCCCTGCTGGATCTCCAACAACCCGATCCCGTCGGCGACTATCTAGCCGCCCTCGACCTCTTTGTCGCTCTGCCGGTTGATCTAGTCGTACCGGGACACGGCGGGCTGGGTGATGGTGCGGACTTCCGCCGGCGGATCGAACTGGACCGCGCATACCTCGAGGGTCTCCTGCGCGGGCCAGAGCTCCGTGATCCGCGTCCGGTCGCCGACTGGCTGATTGCCGAGCACGAGCGCCAGGTTGCGTGGGTCCGGAACGCCACGCCAGGTGGCTCTTGACGCAGATCGGCGCATCGGCGTTCTTGTCAGGTCTGGCCTGACGGCGTAAGGTCAAGCCTGACGACGTGGTCAGGGAGAGCCTGACAAACCGCGCGAGGAAGTCTAGATGACCAATACTGAGCCAGCGCAGGCCGAGAAGGCGCCGAACCCGGCGGCGTGCTCGTTCTGCCTGAAGTCCCCCGCTGCCGTGGAGCAGATGGTCGCCGGGCCAGGCGTGTTCATCTGCAACGAGTGCGTTGCGCTATGTGTCGAGCTGATCGAGACCAAGCCGACATTGCCGCCGAAGGTCCGTTCCTGGAATGAGCTCCTCTCGGATGAGGATCTGCTCGCAACGCTGCCCAGGGTCGCCTCAGTGAGCCACCAGGTTGAGGTCCAGCTGGCAGAGGGAGTCACCGCTGCGCGGGCTCGCGGCATCACCTGGACCCGGATCGGCGGAGCACTCGGGATGACGCGTCAGTCCGCCTGGGAGCGGTTCTCCGGCGAGGAATAGCCCCAGCTCAGGAAGCCGGCTCTTGGGTGAAGCGCCCGAAAACGGGTGGACAGGGACGCACCTGCTCAGCAGAGTCGGCTGCATGAACATTCGCATTCAGTGCCTGTGCATAGACACGGCCGACCCTGCCGGGCTGGCATCTTTCTGGGAATCCGCGCTCGGCTGGCGTCGCACTTTCGAGCAGGACGACGAGGTCGCGCTCGAGCCGCCGGCCGGCAGCCCGGAGGATGGCATCGTCCCCGATCTGCTGTTTTTGCGCGTCCCTGATGAAAAGCCAGGCAAGAACCGGCTGCACCTC
>DATELR010000197.1:0-16401 GCA_035276345.1 Streptosporangiaceae bacterium
GCGCCTTCGGCGCCGATGTCTCGCATCTGAATCTGCACAAGACGTTCTGCATCCCGCATGGCGGCGGCGGGCCCGGGGTTGGTCCGGTCGCGGTCAGGGAGCACCTAGCCCCCTTCCTGCCCAGGCATCCGATGCTGGCAAGCACGGGCGGCATTGGCGGGCTTGCCGTCGCTGGCGAGGCTGTCGCGCGACAGGAGGCGGACAGCTTGCCAGCCTGGTTGCGCACCGGCCCGGTTGCCGCTGCGCCGTTCGGGTCCGCCGGAATCCTGCCGATCTCCTGGGCCTATGTGGCGATGATGGGTGCCGACGGGCTGCGCAGAGCGACTCAGGTCGCCATACTCAACGCGAACTACATCGCGCGGCGGCTGGACGAATTCTTTCCCGTGCTCTACGCCGGGCAAGGCGGCCTGGTCGCGCACGAGTGCATACTCGACCTGCGCCAGATCACGGCGCAGACCGGCATCACGGCCGAGGATGTCGCGAAGCGGCTGATCGATTACGGCTTCCACGCGCCGACGATGTCGTTCCCGGTAGCCGGCACCTTGATGGTGGAGCCAACCGAGAGCGAGAACCTCGCCGAGATCGACCGGTTCTGCGACGCGATGATCGCCATCGCTGCCGAGATCGCCAAGGTGGCCAGCGGTGACTTCGACGCCAAGGACAACCCGCTGAGCAATGCACCGCACACGGCGTCGATGCTGCTCGCTGACGAGTGGAATCATCCCTACGGCAGGACCGAGGGTGCATATCCGGCTGGCGGCGATCGGCGGTCAAAGTACTGGCCTCCGGTCAGGCGGATCGAGGGCGCCTACGGCGACCGGAACCTGGTGTGCGCCTGCCCGCCGCCCGAGGCGTTCGAGAGCTGACCAGACCGGCACGACAGCCGCGGCGAGCGGCAAGTAGCCGAATGCCATCGCGGCGGCCGTGAAGCGCGTGCCGGCGGCGGCAATCAGCAGTCCGCCCGCGGCCGAGCCAAGCGGGAAACCCGCGGCGCCCAGCGCACCGGCGGCTCCGGCTACCTTGCCCCGCGCCCGCGGCGGGATCAGCCGTTGCCTGATCGTCGCCGAGATCGGGAAGAAGCTCCCATCCGGCATGGCCGCGAGCACGACGAACACCGCCGCCAGCCACCATGACCCGGCGCACGCGATCGGCAGGATCGCGAGCATGCGCAGCAGCAACACGACAGTGAGCGCGGGCCCGTGCCCGAGCCGGGTGACCAGCGGCGGCAGGACCAATGTTCCTGCCAGGCAGGTCAGGCCCGCCAGCGAGACGAGCAGGCCATAGACGGCCGGACCTTCGTGCAGCGTCAGCTTGCTGAATGCGGGCAAAAAGACCTCCATCACGCCTGCCAGGAAGAGGTTGGCGACGCCGATCAAGGTGATGATGGCGACGGGCCGAAGCCGCCACAGCAGCCAGAACCCGGCCGCCAGGCCGTGATCGCCCTCCTGGCGCTGATGAATGGGCCGTCCGGGCATGCCGAGCGCCACCAGAGCCATCGTGAAGAATGTGGCGGCAGCGGCGAACAGCACGGGTGCTGGGCCGATGCCGCCGAGCGCGATGCCGGCCATAGCCGGGCCGATCCAGGCAGCAACGTCCCAACTGGCCGACATGAGCCGGTTCGCGGCGTCGAGCTGGCCCTCGCCTACAAGCGCGGGGAGGGCCACGTCGCGCGCCAGCTCGGTGGCGGGCGACAGAAGAGCGGCGCCGACGGCGAACGCGACCAGGTATCCAGGGCGGGCGATGCCCAGGTCAACGAGCACCGCGAGGGCTGCCATCAGCGACCCGCGAGCCAGGTTGTCGGTGAGCATCAGGCACCGCAACCCGAACCGGTCGATGAGGTGCCGATGACCGGAGCGCTAACCGGCCCGGCACAGCCGCCGGCGAACGCCACCAGCCCGACAGCTCGCGGGCCACCGGTGCGCAGCGCCAGCCAGGACACCACGATGAAGGTCATCGCGTCGCCGACGCGAGAAGGTGATGCCGGCGAACAGCCTCAGGAACACCCCGTGCTCGGGCACACCGTCCAGCCGTGCACCGCGTACTTTGTCCAGCTCTCCGGCGAAGCGCATCCACTGGCCGCAGAATATCCCAAAGCCATTTGAACATATATTAATATTAATCAATGGCCTAAATGGCCCTAGATGACTGAAACCGGGTGGAACTTATCGGGCGGTTGCGACCGAGGTGGTTAGCTGAGCGGGGTTCGCGAGCGTCTGGTAGACGACGCAATACCGCTCCGTCAGGACCTTGAGGGTCTCGACCTGTTCGGCGCTGGCGTCGGTATCAAGGTCGAAGGAGAGCCGGATCGCGCTGAATCCGACCGGCGCGTCCTTGCTCACGGCCATGGTGCCGCGGAAGTCCAGATCGCCCTCCGCGTGCACGGTCCCGCCGAAGACGTCGATGCCCAGTGACGTGGCGACGGCCTTGAGAGTCACACCGGCGCAGGCCACGAGCGCCTGCAGCAGCATGTCACCGGAGCATGCCAGCGTCCCGTCGCCTCCGGAAGCGGGGTGCAATCCTGCCTCGGCGAGCGCGCGACCCGTCGCGACGGAGCAGCTGACGCTCTCGGCGCCAAGCTCACCGTCAGCCCGCAACGTGACAAGCGCATTCGCCGGATCCTCGCGGTAAGAGTCCTTAAGTGGTTGCTGCAAAGCTCGCAACGAGTCCCGGTTCATGATCGTCCTCCCCGTGTGAGCTGCTGGATAGTGCGGCCCTTCCACTCGCCGCCGCGTCCGGCCCGGTGCCGCAGCGCCGAGCTGACCGTCATGGCCGTATACAAAATGCCGGTCGCCGGGAGGCTGAGCGCCCACGCCAGGGGCAGCCGGTAGAGCCGCAGGACCGGCAGGTAGCTCAGCGTCATGATCGCCCACGATGCCAGACCCGCGATGGCGAGCCACGGCGATCCGCCGGCCGCCAGCGATGCGAGCCCGATCACCGTCGCTGCGACCGGGAGAAGGTAGAGCCAGATCATGCCGGCAACCGTCCCGGCGAGCAGCAGCGGCGAGTAGCGAAGCTGGGTGTAGGCGCTCCTGGCGACCATGTCCCAGATCTCGGCGACGCCGTCGTACGGGCGGTGGCTGACCACGTCCGCGGTGAAGCCGAGCCAGCAGTCATGACCGGATCGCTTCAGCAGGCCGCCGAGTGCCACGTCGTCAATTCTGGCGTCGCTGATCGGCTCCAGACCTCCTGCCGCCTCGAGCGCGCCGCGCCTGACCAGCATGCACCCGCCGGCCGCTGCCGCGGTCCTGCCGCCGCGCCCGTTCACCCAGCGGAACGGATAGAGCTGAGCGAAGAAATAGACGAATGCAGGGATCAATAGCCGTTCCGCGAACGTATCGGTGCGCAGCAGCGCCATCTGGGACACGAGCGCGCGGTCGTCGCCGAGCGCGCCGCGGACAAGGCTGCCTAGCGCTTCCGGCGCGTAGGCGATGTCGGCGTCGGTGAACAGCACATAGTCGGCGTGCCCGGCCATCCGGAGCCCTTGCGCCATCGCCCAGACCTTGCCGGCCCAGCCGGGCGGAGTGGGCTCGCCCGTGAGGACGCGAAGCCGGGTGCCCGGCGCGTCCCCCCGCGTCCCGGCGATGCTCATTGCAACCGCACCCGTCCCGTCGCTGCTCTCGTCGTCGACGAGCATCACCGTCAGGTCTCCGGCGTAACGCTGGTTCAGCAGCGTCGGCAGCGTCAGGGGAAGCATCTCGGCCTCGTCCCTGGCGGGGACGACCGCCACGACGGCCGGCCAATGAGCCGGATCACCCGCGCCGCCCTGGGGCAGGCGCTGATCGGTTCGCCAGAAGCCGCCGTGCCCGGCCACCAGGTAGATCCATGCGGCTACGGCCAGCAGACTGATAGCGAGCAGGAACGGCACCAGCACAGCCTGGCATATGGCGGGCAGACCGGGCACCAGCGGAGTCCATGCGCCATACTGACCGCGATAGGAGGCGCGCGTGCGAGTCATCGACGGGGCAGGGACGTTCACGAGGGGAGCCGATCCAGTGCACTGGGTCGAGCAGCTGCGGGTGCCGGACCTGAGCGTGGGCACATACTCGATCCCGGCAGGCAGCGTCGATGACCAGGAGCCGCATACCGAGGACGAGATCTATGTGGTTACCTCAGGGCGGGCAACGTTCGAAGGCGGTGGCGACCGCGCCGCCGTCGGGCCGGGTTCGGTCATCTTCGTGCCGGCCAATGAGGTGCACAGGTTCACCGACATCACCGAGGACCTGGCTACGGTCGTGATCTTCGCGCCGGCCGAAGGATCAAGGTCCAGCGCCTAACCAGCCAGAGAACATGGCATTTAGCCTGCTATTGTCGGCTAATGCCATCTGCCGCCGCATTCGTGACCGACTACGTCGCGGCGTTCAACGCGGCCGTCGCTTCCGGCAACTACGAGCCGCTGCTCGCCAGGTATAGCGACGACGCGGTTCTCCGATTCGAGAATGTTCCGCCTGAGGCGGCATCGCTGGAGTTCAGCGGCCGGCGCGCCATCGCCGATGCCTACGCGCAGAACCCGCCAGACGACCAGATCGACCTGACCGGCGAACCCGCCGACAGGGGCGCGCATGTAACCGTCGGGTTCGCCTGGCGACGCGATCAGTCCCCCGGCGTCCTTGACTTCGTCCGAGCCGACGGACTGATCAGCGGGCTCACCGTCATTTTCGGATAGGCGCCGTTAGCACGGCCTGTCGCCGCGCGCGAATAGAGTTGCTGCGTGGCAGATCCGGCAAGCTACCGGCCCGCGCCTGGCTCGATACCCGAGTCGCCAGGCGTCTACCGGTTCCGTGACCCTCGCGGCAGGGTCATCTACGTCGGCAAAGCCAAGAACCTGCGCTCGAGGCTCAATTCCTACTTTGCCGACTTCGCCAGCCTGATGCCGCGAACTCAGTGGATGCTCCAGGACGCCGCCGGGGTCGAGTGGACCGTTGTCGGCACCGAGGTCGAGGCGCTGCAACTGGAGTACTCGTGGATCAAGCAGTTCGATCCGCGCTGGAACGTCCGGTATCGCGACGACAAGAGCTACCCCTACCTCGCGGTCACCTTGAATGAGGAGTATCCGAGGGTCACCGTGCTGCGAGGGACCAAGCGGCGCGGCGTCAGGTACTTCGGCCCGTACTCGCACGCGTGGGCCATCAGGGACACGGTCGATACGTTGCTTCGCGTTTTTCCGGTCCGCACCTGCTCGGCCGGGGTATTCAAGCGTGCCGGGCAGATCGGGCGGCCTTGCCTGCTCGGATACATCGGCAAATGCTCGGCGCCGTGCGTGGGCCGGATTGACGCCGATGAGCACCGGCAACTGGCCGAGGAATTCTGCGACTTCATGGCCGGCCAGACCGGCAAGTTCACCCGGCGGGTTGAGGCCGAGATGCACGAGGCCGCCCACGCTGAGGAGTTCGAGCGGGCAGCGAGGTTGCGCGATGACCTCCAGGCACTCCAGCGTGCACTCGAGAAGCAGGCGGTTGTGCTGCCGGACGGCACGGATTGCGATGTGATCGGCCTGGTGGAGGACCAGCTTGAAGCGGCCGTCCAGGTCTTCTACGTGCGTGACGGCCGGGTGCGCGGACAGCGCGGCTGGGTCGTCGACAAGGTCGAGGACCTTTCTACCGGTGAACTTGTCGAGCATTTCCTCAGCCAGGTCTACCGCGACGATCCTGGCGCTCAACAGGAAAGCGAAGACCAGCTCGACCTCACCGGCCCGGTCCCGAAGGCGGGACGGGCGAGTGCGGACTGGCGTGCCGTAGCGCGACGCCAGGCCGTGCCGCGCGAGGTCCTCGTTCCTGAGCTGCCGCCAGACACCGAAGCGATCCAGGAGTGGCTGACTTCTCTGCGTGGCGGCCGGGTCACGCTGCGGGTCCCGCAGCGCGGCGATAAGCGCACCCTGCTTGAGACGGTGACCAAGAACGCGACCGAATCGCTGGCATTGCACAAGACGAGGCGAGCCAGCGACCTGTCTACCCGCAGCCAAGCCATGCAGGAGATTCAGGATGCGCTGAACCTCGACCAGCCGCCGCTCAGGATTGAATGCTTCGACGTATCCAACCTCCAGGGCACCCACGTCGTCGCTTCAATGGTCGTGTTCGAGGACGGACTGGCTCGCAAGTCCGAATATCGCAAGTTCGGGATCAAGGGCGCGCCCGACGACCTGGCGGCGATCTACGAGGTCGTCACCAGACGTTTTCGCCGGTACCTGGCCGACCGCGAGGCTGAGATCGCGCAAGACGCGGCCAGCGGTTCAATCCTGGAACAGGAGACTTCCCCAGCCAGGCGTAAGTTTGCATATCCGCCGAGCCTGCTGGTCATCGACGGCGGCCCAGGTCAGGTCGACGCCGCGGTGCGCGCGATTTCCGACCTCGGCATCACCGACATCGCCGTCTGCGGATTGGCCAAACGCCTCGAAGAGGTATGGCTTCCTGGCGAGGAGACGCCGGTGATCATGCCGCGCAGCAGCGAAGGCCTGTACCTGCTGCAGCGGGTGCGGGATGAAGCGCATAGATTCGCGATCACCTACCACAGGGCCAAGCGCACCGCGGCGCAGCGGGCCAGCGAACTGGACGCTCTGCCGGGGCTCGGGCCGGCCAGGAAGGCGGCGTTGCTCAAGCGGTTTGGCTCGGTGAAGCGGCTAAGAGAGGCCAGCGCCGACCAGATAGCCGAGGTGGAAGGCTTCGGCCCGCGCCTGGCCGAGATAGTCACTCAAGCGCTGCAGGGGCGGGAGAATGGGGGGTCATGACCAGTCACGGCGCGGAGCCGCAGATCGTTATCATCACCGGCATGTCGGGGGCTGGCCGGTCCACCGCCGCGAAGGCGCTGGAGGACCTCGACTGGTTCGTCGCCGATAACCTGCCGCCCGCCATGCTCGTCACCATGCTCGACCTGGCCAGGCGCGCCAGGGCAGAGGTTCCGAGGGTCGCCGCGGTGGTGGACATTCGCAGCCGCGCGTTCTCGACTGACCTGAAGTCCGCGATAGCCGAGCTCGACGCTATCGGCGCGCACCCTTACGTGATCTTTCTCGAGGCCAGCGACGAGACGCTGGTGCGCAGGTTCGAGAACGTCCGCCGGCCACACCCGCTGCAGGAGACGGGCCGGGTGATCGACGGGATCAAGGCTGAGCGCTACCAGCTTGGCGGCATCAGGGCCGAGGCAGACCTGATCCTCGATACGTCCGGGCTGAACATCCACGAGCTGCGGTCCAGGCTGCGCGAAGCATTCGGCAACGAAAGCGATACGGCGGTCAAGGTCACGGTGCTGTCGTTTGGCTACAAGTACGGCCTTCCCGTCGATGCCGATATGGTGGCCGACTGCCGTTTCCTGCCGAACCCGCATTGGATCTCTGAGCTTGCCCCGAAGAACGGTCAGGACGCCGACGTCAAGGACTACGTCCTGAGCCAGCCGGGCGCTGAGGAATTCGTCAGAGCGTACCTGGACGTGCTCCAGCTCACGCTTAATGGCTATGAGCGCAGCGGCAAGCTGTTCATGACCGTGGCAGTCGGCTGCACCGGCGGCAAGCACCGCAGCGTCGTGATCGCCGAAGAACTCGCCTCGCGGCTGGCAGGGCCGTGGCCGGGCGTGCAGGTCGCGCATCGTGATCTCGGGCGTGAATAGGCCCGCGCGCCGGAGGGTGGTGGCACTGGGTGGCGGGCACGGCCTCTACGCCTCGCTGTCCGCGCTGCGCCGGGTGACCAGAGATCTGACCGCGATCGTCACCGTGGCCGACGACGGCGGATCGAGCGGCAGACTTCGCCGTGAATACGGCGTGCTGCCTCCCGGCGACCTCCGGATGGCGCTCGCGGCGCTCTGCGGCGATGACTCATGGGGCACCACCTGGAGCAAGGTCGTGCAGCACAGGTTCGCGGGACCGGGCGAACTCGACGGGCACGCGGTCGGCAACCTCCTGATTGTCGCCCTCTGGGATCTGCTGGGCGACACTGTCACCGGCCTGGACTGGGTCGCCAGATTGCTGGGTGCGCACGGCCGGGTGCTGCCGATGGCCTCGGTGCCACTTGAACTGGAGGCCAAAGTGGAGGGAGTTGACCCTAATTATCCTTTTCAGATAACCACGATTAGAGGCCAGGTCGCATGCGCGAAGACGACGGGACGGGTACGGTCGATGTCGTTGGTCCCTGCTGATCCGCCTGCCTGTCCCGAGGCTGTCCAGGCGGTCGCAGAGGCAGACTGGGTGGTGGTCGGACCCGGCTCGTGGTTCACCAGCGTGCTCCCGCATTTGCTGGTGCCGGATCTGGCCAGTGCGCTGATCGCCACCCCGGCCAGGAGGCTGGTCACGCTGAACTTGGCGCCGCAGCCGGGGGAGACCGAAGGGTTCTCTCCGCGTGCTCATTTGGAGGTGCTCGCGAGCCATGCCCCCGACCTGGCCATCGATGTTGTGCTCGCTGACAAGTCCGCGGTGATCCAGACCGAGGGCGAGCTGACCGAGGCGGCGGATCTGCTCGGCGCACGACTAGTGCTTTGCGACCTTGCAGTCGCGGGCCGGCCCGACCGGCACGACCCGCTGCTGCTCGCCGGAGCGCTCGCGCAGATATTCGAGGGGGAGTGAGAGTGGTGGCGCTGACCAGCCTGGTCAAGGACGAGCTAAGCCGCGTCAGCGTGCTGAAGCCGTGCTGCCGCAAGGCCGAGGTATCGACACTGCTGAGGTTCGCCGGGGGGCTGCACCTGTCTAACGGGCACATCATGGTCGAGGCCGAATTGGACACCGGCGCGGCGGCCCGCAGGCTCCGCAAGGACATCATGGAGATCTTCGGCCATTCGTCTGAGCTGATCGTGCTGGCGCCCAGCGGGCTCCGCAAGGGCAACAGGTACGTGGTGCGGGTCAGCAAGGACGGCGACAGCCTTGCCAGGCAGACCGGCCTGATCGACAGCCGCGGCCGGCCGGTCCGCGGGCTACCGCGGCAGGTAGTCGCCGGCAGCACCTGCGACTGCGAGGCTGCGTGGCGCGGTGCCTTTCTCGCGCATGGCTCGCTGACGGAGCCAGGCCGTTCCATGTCGCTCGAACTCACGTGCCCAGGGCCTGAGGCGGCGCTCGCGATGGTCGGGGCTGCGCGGCGCTTGCGGATCCAGGCGAAGGCACGCGACGTCCGCGGCATTGACCGCGTGGTGGTCAGGGACGGCGACATGATCAGCGCGATGCTTACCAGGCTCGGCGCCCACGACAGCGTTCTGGCCTGGGAGGAGCGCAGGATCAGGCGCGCCGTGCGCGGCACGGCCAACCGTCTGGCGAATTTTGACGACGCCAACCTGCGCCGCAGCGCTAGGGCAGCGGTCGCGGCTGGCGCTCGGGTCGAGCGTGCGCTCGAGATACTCGGCGACGAAGCGCCTCAGCACCTGATCGAGGCCGGGCGGTTGCGCATCAAGCACAGGCAGGCGAGCCTGGAGGAGCTCGGTCAGGCCGCCGATCCGCCGTTGACCAAAGACGCGATCGCCGGCCGGATCAGGCGTCTGCTCGCGCTGGCCGACAAGCGGGCTCTCGACCTCGGCGTCCCCAGCACTGAGGCCCACCTGACCCCGGAAATGCTCGCGCCCTGACACGCTGTCTCTCGCGCCCTGACGGGCTGTCCCGACCGATCAGGGTTGCGATTGGCCGGTTCCGGGCGGCGGCTGCTTGAAGCCGAACTCCGGCGCAGGCCTCGTCACGTCCCCTGGCTGGGCGGGCGGGCCCCCGTACTGCTGCTGACCGTCGTAAGGCTGCGGCCCACCGTGCGGCTGCCCGGGTGGGCCGGCCGGCTGCGCTGGTGATCCGCCATATGGCTGCGCCGCCGGTGCGCCGTAGGGCTGTGGGGGCGTGCCATACGGCTGTCCTGGGGCGCCATAGGGCTGTCCTGGCGGTGTGCCGTAGGGCTGCTGGCCGGGCGGATACGGCTGATTCATCGTGCCGTAAGGCTGATTCATCGTGCCGTAGGGCTGGCCAGACGCCCGCACCCTGCGGCTCCAGCCCCAGCGCATCGAGCCGCCCACTCCAATCCGGTAGCCATACAGCGCCGCAAAGATCCAGAACAGGAATCCCAGCGCGCCGACATCGCCAGGATAGAAGTGGAAGACGATGTTGAGGTGCGCGAGGATCTCGCTCAGTGCCACGCCGTGCCGGTTGATGACGAGGATTTCCGCTACCAGGCTGCCGAGCGCGCATCCGAAAACGGCGAGCAACGCGCTGAGGACCCCGAACGCGGGGGTTCGCACCCGGCCGATCCTGGCCATCACGGTCCCGACGGCGAGCCCGACGAGGATCGCCATAATCGAGAACTCATATTTGGTGAGGTACGAGATCACGCCCCAGACGAGGGCGCAGGCGATCGCCACGACAAGCCCGGCGAGCACCGCCATTCCCGCATTGCCCCGCTCAACCTGCGATGGGCTGCCGAAATTCATCATTATTAGCCTTCATTCATTGACCTGTCCCCGAAGCATAGTCACCGGCCGCGCAACCCTGCCAGGCCAGCGCCGGACCGCAACCGGCTAGCTGCCGGGATGTCGCCTCTACGTCTGGTTCTCGCCCGGTGTTAAGGTGCGCGTGGCACGTGATCAACCATGCGAAGGGGAGCAGCAAGTGACTGTCCGGGTAGGAATCAACGGGTTCGGCCGGATCGGACGGAACTTCTGGCGTGCCGTGCACGCGATGGACAACCCCGGGATCGAGATCGTCGCGGCCAACGATCTCGGGAACATCAACACGTTCGCGCATCTGCTCAAGTACGACACGGTTCTTGGCACGCTGGACGTCGACGTATCGGTGACCGGCGACAGCATTGTGGCCGGCGGCTCCAAGATCAAATGGCTGGCCGAACGTGACCCGGCCGCGCTGCCCTGGGGAGAACTAGGCGTCGACGTGGTGGTCGAGTCCACGGGCATCTTCACGAGCTACGAGGGTGCGCATAAGCACATCGAGGCCGGCGCGAAGAAGGTCGTCATCTCTGCCCCTGCCAAGGGCGAGGACATCACGATCGTACTCGGCGTCAACGACGACAAGTACGATCCGGCCGCGCACAACGTCATCTCGAACGCGTCCTGCACGACGAACTGCGTCGCGCCGCTAGCCAAGGTCCTGCTCGACAACTTCGGGATCGTCCGGGGCCTGATGACGACGGTGCACGCCTATACCAACGACCAGGTCATCCTGGACTTCGCGCACAAGGACTTGCGCAGGGCGCGGGCAGCGGCGCAGAACATCATCCCGACCACGACCGGCGCGGCTAAGGCTACGAGCCTGGCTCTGCCCGAACTGAAGGGCAAGCTGGACGGGATGTCGATGCGCGTTCCCGTCATGGACGGCTCGGTCACCGACCTCGTCGTGCAGGTGGAGCGCGAGGCCACCGTCGAAGAGATCAACGATGCATACAAGAGGGCTGCCAGCGAAGGCCCGCTCAAGGGTTACCTGCACTACTCGGTCGATCCGATCGTGTCCTCCGATATCGTCGGAACGCCGTGGTCCTGCACCTTCGATGCGCCGCTCACCATGGTCATCGGCGATCAGGTCAAGGTCATCGGCTGGTACGACAACGAGTGGGGGTACTCAAACCGGCTGGCCGACCTGACAGCGATGGTCGCCAGCAGGCTGGGATAGCCGATGCGGGGCATCGCCGACCTCGACGTCGGCGGGCAGGCAGTCCTGCTCAGGGCCGACCTGAACGTTCCGCTGGACGGTACATCCATCACCGATGACGGCCGGATCAAGGCAACCATGCCCACGATCACCGATCTCGCCAGGCGGGGGGCGCGGCTGCTCGTGTGCGCGCACCTCGGCCGTCCGAAGGGCGCGGACTATGCGGCCCGCTCTGCGGGCGGACCGTCGCTCCGACCAGTAGCAGACCGGCTCGGCGAGCTACTGGGGCGGCCGGTCAGGTTCGCTGCAGACGTCGCAGGCCCGTCGGCCGCAGCGGTCGCGGGGAAGCTGGCTGACGGTGACGTGGGGCTCCTCGAGAACGTCAGGTTCGAACCCGCCGAGACCAGCAAAGATGATGGTGAGCGCCGTGAGCTGGCCAGGCGCCTGGCCGCGCTAGCGGAGCTGTACGTCGGCGATGGCTTCGGGGCGCTGCATCGCAAGCACGCGAGCGTGTATGACGTGCCTGCGCTGCTGCCGCACGCGGCCGGGAACCTGGTGCTGGCCGAGGTCGCGGTACTTCGCCAGCTGACCGAGGATCCGAAACGGCCGTACGTCGTCGTGCTCGGCGGCGCAAAGATTTCCGACAAGCTGGCCGTGGTCGCGAACTTGCAGACGATCGCCGACAGGATCCTGATTGGCGGTGGCATGGCCTTCACGTTCCTGGCCGCCCGAGGCTACGGCGTTGGCCGCTCGCTCGTGGAGCAGGACATGATCGGCGAGGTGGGCCGGATGCTGGACGAACCTGGCGGTGCAGAGATCGTGCTGCCGGTTGACATGGTCGCGGCCACGGATTTCGCTGCCGATGCCGACCACGAGACCGTGCCGGTCAGCGAGTTCCCTCCCGACCGGATGGGGCTTGACATCGGCGCGGCTAGCAGCGATCTGTTCGCTGGCAAGCTCGCCGACGCCGGAACGGTGTTCTGGAACGGGCCAATGGGGGTCTTCGAGTTCCCGGCATTCGCCGCAGGCACCAGGGCGGTCGCCGAGGCGATTAGCCACGTGGCAGGGCTGACCGTTGTTGGCGGCGGTGATTCGGCTGCGGCGGTGCGGCAGCTCCAGTTCCCCGAATCTGCGTTCAGCCACATCTCCACGGGTGGCGGCGCCAGCCTGGAGTACCTGGAGGGAAAGACGCTGCCCGGGCTGGCGGCGCTGGAGGCGGACAAATGAGCGGATCCTCTGGCCGCAAGCCGCTCGTGGCAGGCAACTGGAAGATGCATAACAATCACCTGGAGGCGCTCGCACTCACTCAGCAGCTCGCTTTCCGGCTGAATGACAAGGACTTCGCCGCGGTCGACATCGTCATCCTGCCGCCGTTCACCGCGTTGCGGAGTGTGCAGACGCTCGTGCAAGGCGACAAGCTCAAGCTGCAGTACGGCGCCCAGGACGTCTCACCGCATGCCGACGGCGCTTATACCGGCGACATCAGCGGCAGGATGCTCGCGAAACTCGGCTGTCGCTACGTCCTGGCCGGCCACTCGGAGCGGCGCCAGTATCACCACGAGGGTGACGAGCTGATCAACGCCAAGGTGAAAGCCGTCTTCGCGAACGAGATGACCCCCGTTCTCTGCATCGGGGAGTCGCTGACGATCCGCGACGCGGGGGAGCACCTGCCACACTGCACCGACCAGGTCGACGCCGGACTGGCCGGCCTCACAGGCGAACAGGTGGCCGGGATGGTCATCGCCTACGAGCCGATCTGGGCCATCGGAACTGGCGAGGTAGCTAGCCCCGAGGACGCCCAGGAGGTTTGCGCGGCGAGCAGGGAGCGAGTTTCGGCTCGCCATGGGCGCGAAGTAGCAGCCAGAGTGCGTATCCTTTACGGGGGATCAGTGAACCCCGACAACATGCCTGCCATCATGGCGCAGTCAGACATCGACGGCGCGCTCGTTGGTGGTGCCAGCCTCGATTACGAAGGATTCGTCAGAATCTGCCGTTATCAGCAGGCGCTGCGGTGAGCTAGCCGGATAGCCGGATATCCGGCCTGAGTTGCGCCCGGAGGGACGACCTAGCAGTGGTTATCGCGTTCTCTATCGTCCTCATCATCACGAGCTTGCTCATGGTGCTGCTCGTGCTGCTCCACAAGGGCAAGGGCGGCGGGCTGTCGGACCTGTTTGGCGGCGGAATGTCCTCATCACTCGGGTCTTCGTCGGTAGTCGAGCGAAACCTCGACCGGATCACTATCTCTTGTGGGATCTTGTGGTTCGTGTGCATTGTCGCGCTGGGCCTGCTGCTGAAGTGATGTCACGGCCGCGAGCGATGGCGCTCGCAGGAATGACGTCGCTCGCCGCGATGCCGAAACCGGCGCTTCACCTAGAGAGAGGCATGCATTGAGTAGTGGTAACGCCATTCGCGGGAGCCGTGTAGGCGCTGGCCCCATGGGGGAAGCGGAGCGTGGCGAGGCGGCGCCGCGAGTGCGAGTGTCGTTCTATTGCTGCAATGGCCATGAGACGGTACCTAGCTTCGCCGACGACGCTACGGTTCCCGAGACCTGGGACTGCCCGCGCTGCGGCGTTCCGGCCGGGCGTGACGCCTCGAGCCCGCCGCCGCTTCCGCACGCAGAGCCTTACAAGACTCATCTGGCTTACGTGAAGGAGCGCCGGTCGGCCAACGACGGCGCAGCGATCCTGGCGGAGGCGCTCGAGCGCCTGCGCCAGAGCAGTCACGCCTGAGCAGTCACTCCTGGGCGACAGCCGCTCGCAATACGAGTCAAGCTCGGATATAGCGGGTCAGCAAGAACCCGTCGTCTTCGAGCACGCTCGCCAGCTTCATGTCCGTCAGTCCTGCCGGGCCGCGCCGTGAGGTGAGTCGTCCTGCCTCGTGTCCGCCCTCAAGGACCGGGCTGAGGGTGAGGCAGAGCTCGTCGAGCAGGTGCTCGGCCACCAGCTGGCCAAGCAGCATCGGCCCGCCCTCGACCAGGATCCGGCGATGCCCGCGGGCTACGAGCGCCTCGACGATGGTCTGTGCCGTCATCATGTCCGTCGCGCCGGCGACCACGACTTCCGCGACACGTGACGCCTCTTTCAGGCGCTGCTCGCCCGCAAGTTCCGTAGTCAGCACGATGGTTCGCGCGAGCTCCTGTCCCTGGCCGAACAACCGGTCTGACAGCTCCAGGTCGAGCCGCCTGGTGATTACTGCGACCGGCGGCGCTGGCG
The DNA here is from genome assembly GCA_035276345.1 of Streptosporangiaceae bacterium. Classification (GTDB taxonomy): domain Bacteria; phylum Actinomycetota; class Actinomycetes; order Streptosporangiales; family Streptosporangiaceae; genus Chersky-822. Next base: position 14,752 of record DATELR010000197.1, read on the forward strand.
GACGTCCGGCTCGCAACTGATGCCACAGCTCACCTGGCTGGGCCTGCCGGTACCGCTCGGCCCTGACCGTACCGGCGCCCGCGACCACGACGTCTGCAAGGCTGCGCAGCAGTGTGAACACCAGGCGGTCAGCGGGTCCCGAAAGTCCGCCTGACCTGCCCTCCGCCGTGACCGCGCCATCAATGCTCGCGACGAAGTTCGCTCTGACCCACGGCCGGCCGGCCACGTCGGGGTAGGCGTAGATGTCGGCGAGCGCCGCGACGAGGTCGTCTGCTGCCGTGTCACCGGGCTTGAGCGGCCCGGCCGCACCGAGCGGATCCGCAGGTCCGAGGGGGCCAATCTGCTGGGGGTAGATCTGGCGCACGTCGCTCCTCTCCTGCGGGGCCGGTTCGCCGTCGTTCATGTGCCCATGAGCCAGTAGCCTGAGGCCCCTGGTTGCATGGTCGATCCGCAAGGCTACTGCCCTGCGCGGCACGACGGCGGACAGGACGTCCGGCAAGTTCCGATCCGGGCTGGCTCCGCAGGCGCACTGGGGTGTCAGAATCGATCCGATGCTCGCTTGTCAACGCCGATCCGCCGGCGCTCTGCTGTTCGCGGTGCTGACCTGCACAAGCCTGACAGCTTGCGGCAACAGCCACGGGTCCGCCGCAGCCGGGTGCACCACTACTGTGCGCGACGTCGTGTCTACGCCGATTATCCTCACGGCTCGATGGCTACCTGCTGGCTTCCGGCAGGCTCACCGCGGATCGTCGAGCTCGGCTCTGCCATCAATGATTTACACGTCGAGTGTCCATGAAGGCGGGCGGCTGGAACTGTCTGCCGTGCTGCACCGCGCCGGGCTTCACCCGGCCGAGACGGCCGGCCTTACGACCGTCCGGCCAGTTGTCATTGGCGGCCGTCCCGCCTTCATTGGCCACGGCCAGCCCAACAAGCTCACCAGCGTCTACTGGAAGACGACATCCGGCTACCTGATCAGCGTCGTCGGGCACATGGTGCCCGAACGCGCTGTGTTGCGCGTTGCCAGGCATATCAGATTCATCCCATCGATCACCACATCGCTGCCGGTCGCTCCACGGAGAGTCGTCGCGAGGCGGGCCGCCATCGCCGCAGCCAAGCGCCGCGCAGGCGGGGATTCACAGCTGGCCCTGGCCAAGCTCACCTCGTGGACAGAGGTCGCGGAAGTGGTGAGTGCCCACTCCGGCCGTCAGGCTCCAGCGGCGCCCGAACTCCTCGGTGCGACGCCGTGGCGGCCGGTGTGGGCAGTTCTGCTGTCCGGGCGGTCCGATCATCGCTCGCTCGTAGTGGTCGACGCCGCCAAGGGCCAGGCGATCGCCGAGCTCAACGACGGACCGCGCGGCTGGTACTCGGCGCTCACAGACCGGGCTGGCGGAGGCTGCCCAGGTGGATCGAGCGCGCAACTGCCGTTCGGTGTGCTCACCAGGGCCGAGGAGAGCTACGCGACCGGCCTGGACTCCGCCCAGTGGCCGGCCGGATTCAGTGGCTCAAAGCGGATCGTCTTGTCAACCGTGACAGATGTCAACAAGGCAGATCCCGATCTCGATGGTGGCTGCATTCAGCAGAACTGCATGATCAGCCAGCTGGTCTGGGTGACGATCACAACCGAGCGCGGTATAGGTCGGCATCGGCTTA
>DATELR010000198.1:0-44940 GCA_035276345.1 Streptosporangiaceae bacterium
GACCAGGACGATGGCGGTGGAGCTGGGCAGGCGCGGCATCAGGGTCAACGCGCTCTGCCCCGGTTACATCAGGACGCCGCTCAATGACGCGATTTCCGCCCAGCTCAGCGCGGCTGACTTCGAAGCGGATTACGTCGCCGACCGCATCCCGCTCGGCCGGGTCGGCAGGGCTGACGAGGTCGCAGCTGCCTACGCCTTCCTGGCATCCGATGATGCTTCGTTCATCCACGGCGCCGCGCTGGTCATCGACGGCGGCCAGCTCGCCGTGATGTAGCGCCAGCTACGCGAACTCGGCCTCAGAGCGCCGAGAAGGCGTCTTCCAGAACTGACAGACCTTCGGTCAGCAGTTCCTCACTGATCACTAGCGGCGGCAGGAAGCGGAGAACGTTGCCGAAGGTGCCGCAGGTCAGCACGATCACGCCGTCGGCATGACAGGCTTTCGCGACCTTCGCCGCTGCTGCCGCGTCTGGCTCGAGCGTGCCGGGCTTGACGAGCTCTATCGCGATCATCGCGCCCCTGCCCCTGACATCCCCGATTGCAGGGTGGCGTTCGGCGAGTGCCCGCAGCCGGGGCAGCATGATGTCGCCGAGGCGCCTGGCCATCGCCGGCAGGTCTTCCTTGGTCATCGTCTCAATGGCACCGAGCGCAGCGGCGCACGCGACGGGATTGCCGCCGTAGGTGCCGCCTAGCCCGCCGACGTGCACCGAGTCCATGATCTCTGTTCGCCCGGTGACCGCCGCCAGCGGCAACCCTCCGGCGATGCCCTTCGCGGTCGTCACCAGATCAGGGACCACGCCTTCGTGATCGCACGCGAACCAGTCGCCCGTCCGGCAGAACCCCGACTGGATTTCGTCTGCGATGAAGACGATGCCGTGCTCCTTGCAGTAGTCGGCCAGCCCCGGCAAGAACCCATCGGGCGGCACGATGAAGCCGCCCTCGCCCTGGATCGGCTCGATCACGACCGCCGCGGTCCGGTTCTCGCCCACCTGGGTGTGAATCAGCGTGGTGATCACGTCGAGTGCCTCGGCGGCGCACCTGGCAGGCCCACCTGGCCAGCGGAACGGGTAGGCCATCGGCAGCCGGTAGACCTCGCCGGCGAACGGCCCGAATCCGTCCTTATAGGGCATGTTCTTCGCGGTCATGGCCATGGTGAGATTGGTTCTGCCGTGATAGCCGTGGTCGAACACGACGACCGCCTGACGTCCCGTCGCGTGCCTGGCGATCTTGACGGCGTTCTCAACTGCCTCGGCACCGGAGTTGAATAGGGCGGATCGCTTGTCGTGACTACCCGGAGTGACTCGGTTCAGTTCTTCGCACACCTCGACGTATCCCTCGTAGGGGACCACCATGAAGCAGGTATGGGTGAAGTGCGCAACCTGCTCCGTCACCCTGGTGACCACCAGCTCGGCGCTGTTGCCGACCGAGGTGACCGCGATGCCCGAGCCGAAGTCGATCAGCGAGTTGCCGTCGGCGTCGATAACCACGCCACCGCCGGCCGCCGTGACGAACACGGGCAGCACGTGACTCAGGCCGCGCGCGACGCTGCGCTGACGTCGCCCAAGCAGTTCGCGGGACACCGGGCCGGGTATCTCAGTGACCAGGTGGCGCTGCTGGGCCAGGGAAGGACCGCCGACGGTGGAGTGCAGGTTCATAGGCTGAGGATAGACCGGTCATAGCCACCGATGTGGTGGCGGCCGGATGACGTCACACTAGCGATGGCCCGTGCGCCGCAGAGCAGGGCAGCTGAGCGGTGCTCAAGCTGCTCACCTGCACTTATCGACTTCTTGCCAGTGGTCTTTGCATAATGTTCCCGGCTGGCGTTCCAGTCTGTAGTATCTGGTTGACCGTATCGATCGGGCACTTCGGATTTTACGACCATCAAAGACAGAACAGCTAGGTCAGGTACTAAATCGTATAGACCTAATACGTATAATGTACGGACGCGATCTAGACATTTAGTACGGATCACGTTGTTTAAAAGACCGGCAAAAAGGTATGTGCTGCCGGAATGGCCCGCCCCGTTTCCGAGGAGAGCCTTATGCGAACACATGAATGGTTTCGCACCAACAGCTTCAACTATCGTGAGTTCGGCAATGCCCGCCAGCTAGGCAAGGTCAAGCGCGAGCGCGGGCTGTCGGTCACGCTGATCCTTCCGACACGTAACGTCGCCGAGACGATCGGTTCGGTGCTGGAAGAGGTCGACTACCTCCGCCGGCCGGACATCAAGCTGATAGATCAGGTCGTCGTCGTCGACGCGGACTCGACCGACGGCACCGGCGAGATCGCCTTGTACCACGACGTCGAGGTCTACTCGGAAAACGCCCTGATGCCTGAGTACGGGCGCGCGCACGGTAAGGGCGATGCCATGTGGCGCGGCCTGTCCGTGTCTACCGGCGACATCATCGCCTTCGCCGACACCGACACCGGCAACTTCTGCCGCCAGCTCGTCACGGGCGTGGTTGGCTGCCTGATCACCAAGCCTGAGATTCAATTCGTCAAGGCGGCCTACCGTCGGCCGTACACCCAGGAGACGGTGTCGGTGCCCGACGGCGGCGGCCGGGTTACCGAACTCACCGCAAAGCCGGCGCTCAACCTGCTCTTTCCTGAGCTCGCCGGGTTCGTGCAGCCGCTGGCGGGCGAGTTCGCCGCAACCAGGGATCTGTTCTACTCAGTACCGTTCCTCAGCGGCTACGCCGTCGAGGTCGGGATGCTCATCGACGTGCTCGAAGCTTGCGGCCTGAACGCAATGGCCCAGGTTGACGCCGGGATGCGCAAGAACAGGCACCAGGACCTGTCGAACCTCAGCCGCATGGGCTACTCGGTGCTCAGGGCCGTGCTGACCAGGGCGATGCAGGGCCGGTCGCCGGTCGCGCCAGGGCTAGCCGAGTCCGGGTGGAACGGGGCCGCCGAGGTCGGCTCGTACCTGCACGCGGTCGCGGCCGCACGCGGCGTTCAGCTGGACGAGTACGCCGAGGTCATGATCGAGCGTCCGCCAATGCGAGTGGCGCTTCAGGCCAGCCATGAGCTCACCGCGGTGACGGCCGGCGGTGCGATGGAGGGTAGCAGCGCTACCTGATGACGGGCTGCGCAACGTAACCACGGGGTGAACGGGGTGCACGGGGATCAGTTCGGGGACTCAACCCAGCAGTTTCCTGGCTGCTGCCTCGATTGCCTGCTGCGAAAGCAGCACGGTCCGCGCAGCGTCGCCCAGCGGGATGAAGCTGTCCTCGCTGGTCACCCGCGCGATCCGGCCGTCGAAACCGGCGTCGGCGAGTGCGGTGATCACGCCTTCTGACACGCCGCCTGACTTCCTGGTCTCGTCGGCAATCAGCACCGCTCCCGTGGCCGTCGATTCCCTGATCAGGTCGTCGAGTGGCAGCGGAGCGAGCCAGCGCAGGTCGAGTATCCGGCAGCTGACCCCGTCGCGAACCAGATTTGCCGCCGCTCGCATGCTGAGCCGCAGCCCGTTTCCGAACGTGACGATCGTCAGATCGCTGCCATCGCCGTGGATCCTGCCGCTGCCGACGGGTGCGTGGCCTGGCCCCCATTCCGGCGGCGGCGGATACGGCGCGAGCCAGCCGCCGTCGCCAGCTTGATGCAGGTCGCGCTCGTGATAGAGCGCGATCGGCTCAAGGAACACGCAGACGCTGCCGTCTTCGCTCGCGCTGGCGACGCACGTGCGTAGCAGCGCTGCGGCGTCATCTGGCCGTGCCGGGCAGGCGACGATCAGGCCGGGAATGTCGCGCAGGGCAGCGACCGCGTTGTCGTTGTGGAAGTGACCACCGAAGCCCTGCTGATAGGCCAGGCCAGCGATCCGCACCACCATCGGGTTGCGATATCTGGCCTGCGAGAAAAACGACAGCGTCGCCGCCTCGCCGCGGATCTGGTCTGCCGCGTTGTGCAGGTAGGCCAGATACTGAATCTCCGGCACGGGAAGCAGGCCGGCGAGGCCCGCACCGAGCGCCAGGCCGAGTATCGACTGCTCGTCGAGAAGCGAGTCGAACACGCGGCCAGCACCGAACACGCCAAGCAAGCCCCTGGTCACTCCGTAGACGCCGCCCTTGCGCGCGACGTCCTCGCCGAAAACGAGGAGTTCGGGCCGGGCCGCAAGCTCGTCGGCAAGCGCCCGGTTGATCGCCTGCGCCAGCGTCAGCGGGCCAGCATGTTCTGGCAGTCGCTCACCGAACGCACGATGCCTGTCCGGCTCGGGCGCCGCGTTGATCGCCGCGGCGACCGCCGAGGGCCTGCGCGGCGCGAGCGGAGTCATCACCTGCTCGGCCGAGGTCAGGCCCGGCGCGCCTTCGACGCGCGCGGCCATAGCGAAAACCTTTGCCCTGGATTGTTCGGAACGCTCGCTCAGCTGCTCCGGCGTCAGCAGGCCGGAAGAGAGGATCAGGTCGATGGTGCCGCGCAGCGGATCGCGATCCTGGTCTGCGGCGATCTCGCCTGCTGACCGGTAGCCGGATTCCACATCCGATCCTGCGTGACCGCCAAGGCGCACGGTGGCCAGATGCAGAACGGCTGGCGCCCGACGCTCCCGCACATATGTTGCGAGCTCAAGCGCCGTGTCGTAGACCGCGGCGAGGTCTGTCCCCTCGGCATGGGCGTATCTGACCGACGGCCACGAACTGAGCGCGGCCGCCATCCAGCCGGGCGGCGTGCGCACGCTTACGCCGATACCGTTGTCCTCGCACACCACGAGCAAAGGCAGGGGCAGCCCCTGATATGCGCAGTACGCGGCCGTGTTCATGGCGCCAGTCGCGGTTGAGTGGTTCGCGGACGCATCGCCCATGCTCGCGATCACGATCGAATCGGCTGGCCACGGAGCGACCCTGCCGAGCCGTGCGGCTCGCGGCAGCGCATACGCGAGACCGACCGCTCGCGGCAGATGCGACGCGATCGTGGACGTCTGCGGAATCACGTTCAGGACCTGGTGCCCGAAGACCTTGTGCCGCCCGCCGGCGATCGGCTCGGCTGCGGCGGCCACCACTCCGAGGAGGATGTCGGTAATGCCGTCGTCGGCGCGGCCGGCCTGGGCTGCCCGCATCAGGTAGAAGGCGCCGGACCGGTAATGCAGCAGGGCCGGATCGGTCAGCCGGACTGCCGCGGCCACCGCCGCGTTGCTTTCGTGTCCAGCCGAGCCGATCGTGTAGTAGCCGGATTCGCGGCCCCGCAGCCATCGGGCAGCGTCATCGAGGTGCCGCGATGCGAGCTGGGAATCGAGGATTGCGAGGCAGCAGGCGGGCGTCAGATTGCTGCCGGCGCGGACCTGTCCGGCAGTAACCCCCCCGGTCATGCCACGGCCCGCGCTGTCATGTCAGTAACGGTAGCCAGGAGGCCCGGCTCCCGGCCAGTCAGGCGCTCCTTCCCCCAGGTAGCTTGGCAATCTCAGCCCGAAGGAGAGTCATGCTGCCTTGGTCAGGAGAATTGGCCGGCCGGATCGAAGAGCGCACGATCACGAGCGATGTGCTGCGCGGTAATCCGCTGGGCGACCCGTACCAGCGCCCGGTGCTCATCTACCTGCCACCCGGTTACGACGACGACGAAGGCCGCAGGTACCCGGTCGTCTACGTGATCATGGGATACACCGGTCATGTAGCGATGTGGCACAACCGTGCTGCGTTCAGGCAACCCTTCACCGAGACCGCGGATCAGGTCTTCGCCACGGGGTCGGCGCCGCCGGCACTGGTCGTCTACGTGGATGCCTGGACCAGCTACGGCGGCAGCCAGTTCGTCGATTCTCCTGGCACCGGCCGGTACCACTCCTACCTCTGCGACGAGGTCGTCTCCTGGGTCGACCAGAACTATCGAACGCTAGCCGAGCCGGCGCACCGCGCGATCTCCGGGAAGTCGAGCGGCGGATTCGGAGCGATGATCACTCCCATGCTGCGGCCCGACGTTTTCGGCGCGCTGGCGACGCACGCCGGCGATGCGCTGTATGAACTGTGCTATATCCCGGAGTTCGGCGACTGCGTCAGGGCGCTGCGCGAGTACGACGGGGAGATCACGACGTGGTGGGACGACTTCCGCTCGCGGACCGCCTTCACCAAGAAGGCCGATCAGCCACTGCTCGGCATTTACGGCGTAGCCGCATGCTTTTCCGCCGCATCAGACGGCACGCCGGAGCTGCCGTTCGACCCGCGCACCGGTGTCATCCGCGAGCATGTGTGGCAGCGCTGGCTGGACTGGGACCCGGTGCGGATGGCGCCCGCGCACGCGTCGGCGCTGCGTTCGCTCCGGGGCATCTGGATCGACGCCGGGAACGCCGACGACTATTACCTCGACGTGGGTGCCGAAGCCTTCCGCGCGGCACTCGCCGCGGCGAGCGTGCCGGACGAGGTGATCAGATTCGAGCTTTTTGACGGCACGCACTCAGCCATCGATTACCGCTACCCGCTCGCGCTGGCGTGGCTGTGCGAGCGGATCGCCGCCTAGCGACCTGGCACAAGGACGGTAAGGGCGGCGGGCATCGCGCGGATCCGCAAGGCAGCTCCTGCCGCCAGCGGGCAGGCGCAGGCGAGCGGTTCACCGTCGCCAGCAGCAGGAAGATCGCGGCTCATGGTGATCGTGACGTCAGTACCGCGTTCGAGCGAAATGGCGGGCAGTCCGATATGCGAGCCATCCTTGATCTTCTGCAGTGCCCTGACGAAGGTGAGCTTGGGAGCGTGCTGCATCAGCACGAGATCGAGCACGCCGTCGTCGATCTTCGCCGGCGGAGCGACCTGCATGCCGGCTCCGAAGTACGCCGAGTTCGCGACGACGACGGCGTAGCCGTCGAACTCGCGCGCCGCGTGGCCAGCCACCTGCACCGTGAATGTGGCCGACTGCCAGCGAGCGAGAGCCCGCAGCGCAGCCGCGGGGTAGACCAAGCCGCCGCGCAGCCACTTCGTGGCGTTAGCGATCTCGCCGGCCACCGCGGGAATTCCCGCGTAGACGCTGCCAGCGACGACCATCTCGGCGTAGCCGGGTGCGCTGGCGCCAATGAGGTCAATCCGCCGCTCAACGCCTGCGGCCAGGACGCGCGCGGCGGCCGCCGGATCGCGCGGAATGCCGAGCACCCTGGCCAGGTCGTTACCGCGGCCTGCCGGGATGAGGCCGAACCTCGCGCCGGATGTGGCGGCCGCGCCAGAAAGCGCGCCAGCCATCCCGTCGCCACCTACGGCGACGACAATCTCACCTTGAGCCGAGGCCTCGGCAGCGAGGTCGCGTGCGTGCGGGAGGCTCGCTGACTCGGTGATCCGGTGCTCGATCCCCGCGGCGCGCAGTGCGCCGCTTGCTGCAGGCAGATGTGCCCGCGCCCGGCCGTTGCCCGCGGCGGGGTTGACAATCAGGCAAAGCGGACTGTCCACGTATGGTTCCTCGGTCGATGCCTGGCTGCCGGACCGTCCCGGGCTGGCTCAGGAATGCAAAGGTTACCGTCGCAGCGGCGTACGATCTGAGCTATGGCGGCCGAGCGCGAGGAAGCAGCCGACGAGGCCGACGGAGCGGCGCGATTCCTGCACGTCCAGACCACGACCGATTCCCGAGCCGAGGCGATGGAACTCGCGCACGATGCCGTGCAGGCAAGGCTTGCCGCATGTGCGCAGGTCGCGGGTCCTGTGGCGAGCACGTTCTGGTGGGAAGACGGGATCGAGCGAGCCGAGGAGTGGCTCCTGATGCTCAAGCTCCCCGCTGACAAGTACTCCGAGCTCGCCGAGTTCCTGCTCGAACGGCACAGCTACGACGAGCCGGAGATCATCGCGACGCCGATCATCGCGGGGTCTGCCGGATACCTTGACTGGATCGACGAGGAGACAAGGCCCCGCTAACCCCTGGAGGTGCGCGCCGTGACAGGGAACTCGGAGCCCGTGCCTGCCCTGACGGCCAGTGATCATGGCCTCTTCGGGCCCGGATCGGTCACATGGCGGATTTCCCGTGAGCCTGTTCTGTGGGTTGGCGGGCTCAGGGCGATGTACCTGCAGGCACTGCACCCGCGGACGATGCGCGCTACCTGGCAGAACACTGCGTTCGCCAAGCCCGGAGAAGCGTGGGGGAGGTTTGCCAGGACGGTCGAATTCGTCAGGACCAGGACGTACGGGAGCACGGCGGAGGTCGAGCGGGCGGGTCGCCGGGTGCGGAAGGTGCACGCGTCACTGACCGGCACTGACGAGGACGGCTCGGTGATCAGGCTGGACGAGCCCGAGCTGTTGCTCTGGGTGCACTGCGGCGAGATCTCGTCCTACGCCGACGTCGCGCGGCGGGCCGGGATCGGCTTGAGCCGTGCCGACCTCGACCAGTTCGTCGCTGAGCAGCGGCGCAGCGCTGCCGTTGTTGGCCTCGACCCGGCCATCGTCCCGGCCAGCATGGCCGAGCTCGACGCGTATTACCAGCGGATGCGGCCGCAGCTGCATGCCTGTAACGAGGCAAAGCAAGCGCTTGTCAGGTCGTTCCTGCCTGATATTCCGTGGCCATTCACTGGCCTGAAACTGGTCGTTCCGCCGATGAACACGCTCGCCTTTGCCAGCCTGCCGCGCTGGGCCAGGCGCCTGTACGGGTCGCCGGGCGTTGCACTCACCGACCTGAGCACCACGGTGACGCTCCGCGCCCTGCACCGTGCCAGCTCTCGAATCCCGCGCCAGCTTCTGGGCATGCCGCAAGCGCCTGAGGCGGCCTGACCCTCAGCGGCGCTATCGCGGCGGGACATTCCACGCCGCGATCACCGGCTCTCGATGCTCAGTCCCGAGCAATGACAACGTTCCGGTGTCGAGCTGGAACAACCGTCCGTAGTCGGGTTCAATGCCAAGCCACCGCGCTGTCAGCACGCGAAGCAGGTGCCCGTGCGCGACCAGCGCGACGTCGCCATCGGCCAGTAGCGGCCGGACCCTGGCAAGCACGGCGTCGGCCCGCGCGCCAACCTGGGCAACCGTCTCGCCGGGATGCTCGGCATCGCCGGGGATCACGCCGTCTCGCCACAGGTACCAGCCGGGCCGCTCGCGGCGGATGTCGGCCGTGGTCCGGCCCTCGTAACCGCCGTAATCCCATTCCGCGAGGTCAGGGTCGGTGACCAAGCCGGCAGGGAGGTTAGCGAGGCCGGCCAGTTCGGCCGTCCTCGTGGCCCGCTGCGCCGGGCTGGCGAACGCGGCCACGATCTTCCTGGCCGCCAGGTCTGCGGCTAGAGCGGCTGCAGCCGCTTCACCGGAGTCGGTTAGCGGGATGTCGGTGCGGCCGGTGTGCTTGTGCTCGCGGCTCCACTCCGTCTGCCCGTGCCTGATCAGGATCAGCTTTCCCATCGTCCCGTCCGCCGCCGCCAGACCTCTCGGTCATGGTCAGAACCGTATCGCCGTTCCGTCATTCTTCCGCTTTGCGCGTTGACACCCGGCATGTCCAGGTACCCTCTCTGGGAACTTTGCCAGGCGCTTCATCGCTGATGAGGTAAGCCCCCTGCCCCCGGAAGGTTCCCCCATGCAGTTGCGCCACCCGCCGTCGACCACGATGCTTGCGGGCGGGCCGCCGCCGAACCTTCTGCCAGAAAGTCAGCGACCAGCAACCGGGTCACGCCGGGTACGACCAGTCACCGAGCGAATCGCGTGCTGGAGCGCGCGGCACAGGATCATCGCGCTGGTCGGATGGCTGGTCATGGTCGGCGGAGCGCTGCTGGCAGGACATGTCTACGGCACCCAGAGCCAGCCGCAATACGACCCAGGGCAGTCCGGCGTCGCCGAGCGGATGCTGCACAAGCTGAATGTCGTCACCCCGCCTTCCGAGACTGTCCTGATCCAGTCCAGGGGGCCAATGCCCGTCCGCACGCTGGCCGCGGCACCCGCCATGACCGGGCAGGTACGTGATGCCGCCGCCGAGGTGGTCGCGGCATTGCGTGCGCTGCCAGGTGCTGCCACGGACATCCAGTCACCGTTCGGGCCGGCCGGACGGCACATGATCGGCCCCGGCGGGCGCAGCGCGCTCGTCACGTTCCAGGTCGCCGGACCGCACAATGCGGCTGACACCCGTGTAGTCCGAGCCATGCACGCGGTAGCTGCCGTTCAGTCCAGGTATCCCGGTCTGATCGTCGCCGAGACTGGCGGCGCCAGCGTGGACCGGGCAGCCACTGCGATGCTCGGCCGCGACTTTCACCAGGCTGAGCTGACCTCGGTGCCGTTGACCCTGTTGCTCTTGCTGCTCGTCTTCGGTGCGCTCATCGCGGCGAGCATCCCGGTGCTCCTGGCCGGCGGCGCGGTGATGACGACGGTATCGCTGCTGGCGATACCCAGCCGCTGGATACCGATTGGCCAGGGCACCTCGGAGGTCGTGCTGATCATCGGGATGGCAGTCGGCATTGACTACACCCTGTTCTACCTGCGACGCGAGCGCGAGGAGAGGGCGGCAGGAGCAAGCTTCCATCAGGCGCTCAGGACTGCTGCGGCAACGTCGGGCCGGGCGATCGTGGTCTCGGGCCTGACCGTGATGATCTCGCTCGCCGGGCTCTTGTTCACCGGCATCGACATGTTCACGGGTTTCGCGATCGGCACGATCCTTGTCGTGGGCGTCGCAGTGCTCGGCTCGCTGACGGCGCTGCCCGCCCTTCTCGCGCTGCTCGGGCCCTGGGCGGACCGGGCCAGGGTCCCGTTCCTCGGCAAAGGCAGGACGCGCGCGGAGCAATCCAGGCTATGGAGTGCGGTGGTCGGGCGGGTGGTCAAGCGTCCTGCCGCCTGGGGAGGGCTGGCCTTGGTCGCTCTCGCCGTGCTGGCTGCGCCCGCACTCGGGATGCGGATCGGCCAGCCGGCCGTCAACCTGCCTTCCAGCCTGCCGGTGGTGCAGACGCTCGACCACATTCAGCGTGACTTCCCCGGCGGTCCGGCGCCGGCTCAAGTAGTCGTGGCGGGCCCGGGCGTGCAAAGCCGTGCGATGCAACACGCCATCACCAGCATCGAAGACGCCGCCGCTGCAGGCGGCCCGATCCACGGGCCGGTGACCGTCCAGGACGTGGGCCACGGCCGCGGCGTGCTGCTCTCGGTTCCGCTAGCCGGCACAGCAGCAGGCGGAAATTCGAGCCCCGCGGCGATCGCGGGCCTGCGGGCGCTGCGTGGCCACATCCTGCCAGCCACCGTCGGCAAGGTTCACGGGGTCAGTTACGCGGTGACCGGCTCCACGGCAGGCCGGATGGATTACCGGAGCGCCCTGCGCTCGGCCTCGCCGCTGGTCTTCGGCATCGTCGCCGCGCTCGCGTTCGTGCTGCTGCTGATGGCTTTCAGATCGCTGGCGATCCCGCTGGTGTCGATCGGGCTCAACCTGCTCTCCGTCGGCGCGGCTTACGGCCTGATCACCCTCATCTTCCAGCAGGGACATCTTGAGAACCTGCTGGGCTTCACGTCATTCGGCGGCATTGTCGCGTGGGTCCCGTTGTTCATGTTCGTCTTCTTGTTCGGGCTCAGCATGGACTACCACGTCTTCGTGCTGAGCAGGATCGCCGAGCTCAAGTCCCGCGGCATGGCTACCGCGGACGCGGTGAAGGGCGGCATCTCGCGTGGCGCAGGGGTGGTGACGAGCGCCGCAGTGATCATGGTCGCGGTGTTCTCGATCTTCGCTTCGCTGTCCACGATCGACGTGAAGATGATCGGCGTCGGCCTGGCGTTCGCCGTCTTCATCGACGCGACGGTGGTGCGCGGCATCTGCGTGCCCGCCGCTCTCACCTTGCTTGGCGAGCGGAGCTGGTACCTGCCAGCGTGGCTGCGCTGGCTGCCCAAGGGCATCAGCCTGGACGCCTAGCCGGGGGACTCCTCCCAGCTGGCGGCGAGGTCATGCAGCGCGCGAGCCGTCGTGAGCGAAGTCTGCAGCGCGAGCAGGCGTGGTTGTTCAGCCCCGGCCAGGACGGCGTTGATGTGCCGGAGCGCAGGGGTGAAGCTCGGCTCGTTCACATCGGGCGTCCACGTCGACGGCTGGGCGCCGTCCTGGTACGTCGTCACCTCATCGCCGGCTCCGGGGTGGAACGGGTTGCTGAAATGGATCTGGCCCGTCGTCCCGATCAGCCTGGAGAAGGTGTCGTAGCTCCGGCGCATTCCGCACGACAGCAGCAGCCGCCGGCCGTCCTGGTATCCGAGCGATCCCCACGTCTCGATGTCGACGCCCTGGTCAATGCCTCCCGGCTCGCAGGCCGCCCAGGCGCTGACGTGCTCGCCGAAGAACTCCTGCGCCAGCCGGACCGGGTAACAGCCGACATCGCGCAGCGCCCCGCCTTGCAGGTCGCCGGACAGCCTGATGTTGTCAGGGCGCGTTACCCGGAAGTGAAAGTCCGACTGAATCTCGCGCAGCTCTCCGATCGCACCGCCGTCCACGAGCTCTCTGACGTGACGCAGGTGCTCGTTGAAAGGAAAGACGAACGCTTCCCACAACAGGGTTCCTGTTCGCTTCGCGACGTCCAGCACCCGTTCGGTGTCGGCGAGCAGCCCGCTAAGCGGCTTCTCGCATAGCACTGGCTTGCCTGCCTCGAGCGCGCTGATCGTCCATTGCGCGTGCAGCGCGTTCGGCAGCGCGATATATACGGCGTCGATGTCCGGGTCATCGATCAGGGCCTGATAGCCCTGAACGGCGCGCTCGACGCCGTTCGCCTGGGCATACTGCTCGGCCCTGGCAAGGTCGCGCCCGCCGACCGCGGCAGGCACGCCGCCTGCCGCGCGCAACGCGGGCAGGAACGCGCCCCTGGCGATATTTGCCGTGCCGACAATGCCCCACCTGGCGCTCATGAACGAGCACCGTCGGCGAGCGGCAGGTTGACCCAGCGGCGTTCGTGGTGGGAGATCTCCACCGCGTTGATGACCTCCTGGACCCAGAGCCCGTCGGCGAAGTTGCCTTCATTTCCTGGCACCTCGCCTAGTACCTCGCTGGCGAAGTTAGCGGTGAGGTTGGCGTAATACAGCGTTCGCCAGGACTCCTGCGGGCTGCCGCCCGCCGGGTAGAAGCTTTCTGGAACAGCCACTTCCCGGAACTCGACGTCATCGGGCCTGGCCACTTTCAGCGTCTCGCAGATGCCGGACTCCTCGATCAGCCGCGCGATGGCGGCGCCCTCGGACCCGTAAACGCGGACCTCGATACCCGGGTAGTTGCCGACCGTCACGAAGCTGCTCTGCACCGAGCAGATCGCACCGCTGGCGAATTCGCCGATGAAGATATCGCCGTCGTCAATGTTCGCCCTGGCCATCGCTCCGGTGCTGGCGATCAGCCGCTCCGGGATGAAATTCCGCATGACTCCGACGACCGCGGTGAGGTCCGAGCCCATGAACCAGTGCCCGATGTCGATCACCGGCGCACCGTACCCTTCCAGCGAGGCGACCTGGATCGGGCCATTGATGGCTCGCTCGCGGCCGCGCAGCGGGGTGGACGGGTTGAGCCACTGCGAGTTCTGCTCGTAGGCGTTGTAGATGAACGGAGTGCCCAGGCTGCCGCTGTCGATCATGTGCTTGATGTAGCGGACCGCCGGGCTGTACCGGAACGTGAAGCCGACCTTCGTCTTCAGGCCCTTGGCGGCCGCGAGGTCCGCGGCCCTGCGCACATCACGGAAATCGTGCGCGACCGGTTTCTCGCTGAGCACGTGCTTGCCAGCTTCAAGGGCGGCCATGTTGATCTCGAAGTGCCCGGAGTCCCTCGTCACGACGTCGACGATCGCGATGTCGTCACGTGCTAGCAGATCTGCGTAGTCAGCCGTTACCACTTTCGCGCCGAATCTGTCGGCGGCCGCCTTCGCGCGGTCGATGTCGGTGTCGCAGACGCCGATGATCTCGCATCGCTCGTCCCGCTTCCAGCCGGGCAGGTGTGCCCAGTTCGCCCATCTGCCAGCGCCGATAACGCCTACGCCGAGTCGCTCGCCTGCCATGCCTCGACCTTTCCGACCTCGTTGTGCCGCCAGCAGCGGGCCCGGTGACCGGTTCCGCCGGCCTCGACTAGCTCGGTGCTCCAGCTGGTGCACTCGTCCATCGCCAGCGGGCAGCGGGGAGCGAACCTGCATCCAGGAGGAGTGTCGATCAGGCTCGGCGGCGCGCCGGGAATGCTGCGCAATGGTCCGCGGTGATCGGCCTGCGGCAGCGCCTCAAGCAGCGCCTTCGTGTACGGGTGCGAGGGCGACGTGATGATCGTGGCCGTGTCGCCTTCCTCGACGACCTGCCCGCCGTACATCACGATCACGCGGTCGCAAACCTCCGTGATCACGGCAAGGTCGTGACTGACCAAGATCATGCTCATCCCCGTGTCGCGCTGCAGCTCGAGCAGCAGGCTGAGGATCTGGTCCTGGATGATCACGTCCAGCGACGTAGTCGGCTCATCGGCCAGCAGCAGCCTCGGCGCGGACGCCAGTGCTATCGCGATCAGAGCGCGCTGCAGCATGCCGCCGCTGAACTGGAACGGGTAGTCCCGCATCCTGCGAACGGGCGCCGGGATGCCAACCCTGGTCAGCAGCTCAACCGCGCGCTCGCGGGCAGCCTGCCTGGAGAGCTTCGCATGCGCGGTAACCGCTTCGATGAGCTGATCACCGATGCTGCGGACCGGGTTCAGCGCCGTCATCGGGTCCTGAAAGATCATCGCGAGGTGCGCGCCACGCAATCGCTGCATCTCGCTCTGCGGGAGATCGAGGATGCTGCCATCGCCGAGCGGGTGGTACACGACCTTGCCGGTGCTGAACGCGATCCGCTTCGGCATCAGGCCCATGATCGTGCGGCACGTGACCGTCTTGCCGCAGCCGCTCTCGCCGACGATGCCGACCACTTCGGCCTCGCCGACCGTGAACGACACCCCGTCCACCGCCCGCACGACGCCCTGCCCGGTCGCCAGATACGTGTGCAGGTCGTCGACGGTGAGCAGCGGCGCGCCTGGTGCATTCATCGAACTCACCGGTCGCCAGGCCGAAGGATGTCAGCCAGGCCGTCACCGATCAGGCTGAACGCCACGCCGACAAAGACGATCGCGAGTCCCGGCATCGTCGCCAGCCACCACGACGAGGACAAGATGTAGTTCTGGCCGTCTGAGATCATCGTGCCCCACTCCGGCGTTGGCGGCTGGGCGCCAAGGCCCAGGAAGCCCAGCGCAGCGGCGAGGATGATGTTGCCCACGGCGTCGACCATCGAGAAGATGATCACCGCGGACGCGGTATTCGGCAGGATGTGCCGCAGCATGATGCGGGTCCGGCTGTAGCCGAGCGTCCTGGCAGCGAGCACGTACTGCTGTTTCTTGGCCACCACGGTCTGGGCGCGCATGATCCGCGCATAGCTGACCCAGCTGGTGATCCAGATCGCGACGAACATGTTGAAGATGCTCGGCCCGAGCATCGCGATGATCGCGATGATCAGCACCAGGAAGGGAAACGCGAAGAAGAGGTCGACGATCCGCATCAGCAAGCTGTCGACCCATCCGCCGAAGTAGCCCGCGATCAGGCCGACCAGGGTCCCGAACACCAGCGTGACGCTCGTCGCGCCGAAAGCGATCGCCAGGTCGATGCGCCCGCCGTACAGGATCCGGGCGAAAGTGTCCCTGCCGAACTGATCGGTGCCGAGGAGATGGCCAGGCGATAGCGGCGGCGCGAGCGGATGCAGGACGTCCAGTGCAGTCGGGGACTTGCTCGCGAGCACGGGCGCCAGCAGGATCACCACGATCGCGACCCCGAGCATGGCCAGCCCGCAGATCAGCGTCATCCGGCGCCGGCTTGTGCTCTTGCTGCGCTTAGACGCTCGCTCGGCAACCCGCAGCAGCGCGTGCGCCGGGCTTGTCGTCCAGGCTCCGCTCGCCTCCGGAAGGACGCTCATTCGCCGATCTCCTGTCCGACGCGGGGATCGAGCGCGGCCTGCGTGATGTCAGAGAGCAGGTTGATCAGCACGATCAGGAGGGCGAAGAGCAAGGTCACGCCCTGAACGACCGGGTAGTCCCTGTTCGACACCGAGTTGACCAGCAGGGAGCCGAGGCCCGGTAGCGAGAAGACGTTTTCGACCAGCACGGTCCCGCTGATTAGGTAAGCCAGGTTCACGCCGAACACGGCGATGACTGCGAGCACGGAGTTGCGGAAGACATGCCGGCGCAGAACCTGGGCCATCGAGATGCCCTTCATCCTCGCCGTGTCCACGAACTCGGCCTGCAAGGTCGCGATCGTGGACGCCCGCAAGCTGCGGACCAGGACGGTGGAGAAGCCGACGGCGATGGTCAGCGCTGGCAAGAACAGCGATACCAGGTGGCCGGTGAAGCCTGCGCCGAAGCCGCTGAGCGGGAAGATGTTCAGGTGCACGCTGAACACGATCAGCAAGATGATCCCTAGCCAGAACGACGGCATCGCGAAGGCCACTGTGAAGAACACCCGGCTCGACTGATCCACGATGCCGCCGCGGCGGATGCCGGAAATGAATCCGAGCGGCAGCGAGATCGCGGCAGCTAGCACCGCGGCGTAAATCACCAGGAAGATCGTCGGGCCGAGGTGATCGGCAATGACGCTGGTGGCCGACTGGTTGTAGAAGAACGAGTAACCCAGGTTCCCGCGGAACAGGCGCCCCATGAACAAGACGTACTGCGTCCAGATCGGCTTGTTGAGCCCGAGCGCGATGTCGATCGCCTGGGCACGCTCATGCGTGTAGCTGGTGCCGAGAATCGCTCGCGCCGGGTCACCAGGGATCAGCCGCAGCAGGAAGAACGTGACCAGAGTGATGCCGAAGGCGATGATCACCAGGTGCACGAGCCTGCGGGGGAGCGTGCCGAAACGACTCAGTGCTGACCTCCCATGTCTGCGGCCAGGCCGGCCGGACACTGGGGTCCGGCCGGCTGTTGTGGCTTGCGGCTAGTGCTGGCCGACGGTCAGGGTCTCGAGCGAGAGGTCATAGTTGCCGAGCGGAGTCACGTGGAACCCCTTGACCCAGTTGCCGACGCCATACCGGTAAGGGCTGTAGTCGACGACGACGAATGGTGACTGGTCGTAGACGATCTTCTGGATCTGGTTGTAAAGCGCTTGCCGCTTGGTCGGGTCGAGCTCCGACCTGGCCTGGTCAACCAGCTTGTTGGCGGTGTCGCTGCACCAGTAGCTGTTGAACGCGTTCGCGCCGCCCTTGCAGTCCGCGCCAAACGTCGCGACCTCGTCGGGGTCGATGATGTCGTTGGTCCAGTAGCGCTCGCCCATCTGCGAGTGGCCGCCGTCCTCTTTGTCGTACGCGGTCAGCAGCTCGTAGGAGCGAATATCGACCGAGATCCCCACCTTCGCGAGTTCGGACTTCACCACCACGGCCTCGGCCTGGCCTGCTACGTCACCGCTGACGGTGATCAGGAAGGTCTTGAAGCCGTGCGGGTAACCCGCCGACGCGAGGAGGCTCTTCGCCTTGGCCGGGTCATACGGATACGGCTTCAGCGAGGTGTTCCAGAACTGCATCTTGTACGGCATGAAAGACGATCCGGCAACCGCGTCGCCCTGGTAGGCAAGCTTCACCAGCGCGTTCCGGTCGATGGCGTAGTTGATGGCTTGCCGGACGGCGAGCTTCTTGAACGGCGCGAAGTGCTGGTCGAGCTGGATGAAGTCCACCCTGGTCGACGGGAACAGGTTGACGTGTGCGTCCGGCGAGCTATTGATCTGCTTGGTCAGGTTGCCAGGCGGGTTCTCGATGATGTCAGCCTTCTTGCTCTGCAGCATCAGCACCCGCGTGTTGTCGTCGGGGACGATCATGTACTTGACCTTGCTGATCTTCGGCTTGGTGCCGTAGAAGTGCGGGTTGCGGGCCAGGTCGATCTCGCTATCGGCCTTGTAGGACGTCACGTAGAACGGCCCGCTGCCGACTGGATGCTGAAAGAAGGCCTTGCCCTGAGCCAGGACCTCCTTCTTGGGAACGATCGAGTACGCGTACATGGCGAGGTCGGCCAGTAGTGGCGCGTGCTTCTGCGACAGCGTGATCACGACGGTGTGGGCGTCGGTCGCCGTGATCGTCTTTACCGGCGTCAGCAGGAACCCCCAGCCGCCCTTGTAGTTGCGCGACCGGTTCAAGGAGAACGCGACGTCGCTCGCCGTCAGCGGGGTACCGTCGGAGAACTGGGCGCTGCGAATGTGGAAGGTGTAGGTCAGCCCGTCCTTGCTGATGTCCCAGGACTGAGCCAGGTCCTTGACCAGGCCAGTGCCTGTCGGGTTCGGCTGGAGCAGCCTGCTGTACAGGTTCTGGTCCATCCAGATTGACTCGTTCACCGAGTTCGACGCAGGGTCGAGGGTGTCGACCCTGACGGCATTGGCGATGACGAGGGTGCTGCTCCCGGCGCCTGAGCCCGACGATGTACCGCCGGTGTTTCCGCCGCTTGAGCAGCCGGCTGCGGCGATGGAAAGAGCGACCACGGCGAGGCCCAGTGGTCGAAGGCGCAGGGTTCGAAGAGAGCGCAATCGTGGCCAGGTAGCACGGAGCATGGTGCACCCCACTTCGTCGATTGTCGACAGGGTGTCCCTAATGTAAGGCGGTGCCCAGGTAGCGTCAATAGCTCTGTGTTCGCTCGAACCCGAACTGTTACAAGCGCATACGCGCAGGTAGGAGAGGTCTCTCACGGTCTTGACTGCTGCGTCGCACTAAGGTAGTCGTTGACTGTCGACAATTAGCCGAGAGGCACGACGCATGACCGCCCCACTGAACGTGCTGATCGCGTCCCCGCTTGAGGCCGTGCACGCTGACCGGATTGCCTCGGCCGATCCACGGGTCAACTTGCTTTACGAGCCTGACCTGCTCCCCGTGCCGCGGTATCCGTGCGACCACACCGGCGCCGCCAGGGGACTGGACGCGGTTGCGCTCGCGGAATGGTCACGGTTGCGGGCGGTTGCCGACGTTAGCTTCGACTTCGACTGGCAGGCGCCTGCCGAGATACCTGCGAACTGCCCGCGGCTGCGCTGGATCCAGGGCACCAGCGCGGGGATCGGCGGAATGCTCGATCGCGCCGGCCTGGTGAAGTCATCGATAGTCTTCACGACGGCGGCCGGAGTGCACGGCGTTCCGCTGGCCGAATTCACCCTGCTCGGGCTGCTGTACTTCGCCAAGGACATGCCGGGACTCGCGCGCAATAAGGCCGAGCGGCGCTGGGAGCTGCACGCGACCACCCAGCTGCGCGGATCGCGGATGCTGCTGATCGGACTTGGCGGGGTCGGGCGCGAGATAGCGCGACTGCTGTCGGCTGTGGGCGTCCAAGTAGTCGGCGCAGGCCTGCCAGGCAAGACGTACGACGTCCAGGGCGTGAGCGAGTACGTGGCTGACACGCAGATCGGCGATGTGCTCGGGTCGGTCGACGCTCTGATCCTGGCGTGCCCGCTCACTGCGCGCACCCGGCACCTGGTCGGCGAGCGCGAGCTGGCGCTGCTGCGCAATGGTGCCGTGATCGTGAACGTGGCCAGGGGCGCGGTCATTGACGAGGGCGCCATGATCGACGCCCTCGCCGCGGGCCGCCTCGGTGGTGCGTGCCTGGACGTGTTCGACACCGAGCCGCTGCCAGCGGCCTCACCGCTGTGGGCGATGGACAACGTCATCATCTCCCCGCACTCGGCATCGACCGTCGCCGACGAAAACCGCCTGCTGACGGACCTGTTCATCGACAACATCAGGCGCTGGCTGGCGGGCGAGCCGCTGCGCAACGTCTTCGACCGGGACGCAGGTTACTGACCAGGCCCAAGGGCCGCAGAACCGGATGGGAAAGGCGGGACAATCTAATGACGACTGGCAGGCTGCGGGTTGCCGTGGTCGGCACGGGCAGCTGGGCGCAGCGAGCGCACCTGCCAGGCTGGCAGCGCGACGGCAGGGCCGAGGTGGTTGCGGTCGCCGACACCAATGCGCAGGCGCTGGCGGCGGCCGCTGAAAAGTTCGGAGTGCCCAAGGCGGTCGCAGATTACCGCGAGCTGCTAGAGGACCCCGACATCGACGTCGTCGACGTGGTGACCGGGAACCGGCCCCACTTCGGTGTCTCCTGGGACGCACTGCAGGCGGGCAAGCACGTGCTGTGCGAGAAACCCGTGCACCCCGACTACCGCAAGACGAGAGAGGCCGCGGATCTGGCAGCTGCCAAAGGCCTGAAGACCAAGGTCGGCTTCACGTTCCGTTACGCGCCAGCGATCCAGTTCGCGAGGCGGCTGATCGACGAGGGCTACGTCGGCGAGCCGTATTTGTTCAACGGCTACGAGCAGAACAGTCAGTGGATCGACCCGGCCACGCCACTGCGGCAGGTCGACCCCTCCGCCGACCCGCAGCGGCTTGCGGTGTCCTCGATCGAGGGGTACGGCGCGCCGATCATCGACATCATGCACTGGTGGCTCGGCTCGCCGCTGCAAGCAGTCGTCGGTACCATGCGCAATTTCGTTCCGGTCAGGATGGTCCGCGATACGGGCCAGATGACCAGGGCAAACATCGACGACGGGGACATGTGGATCGCGGAGTTCGGCTCGGGCGCGCTGGCCTCGATCCAGTCCTCCTATGTCACGGTCGGGAATTATCCGGGCATCGAGGCAAGGATCTACGGCTCGGAGGGAGCGATCATCGTCAGGCTCGTCGACGAGTTCGGCATCTGCCAGACGATCAAGACAGCGCGCAAGGACGCGGTGGAGTTCGTCGAGCGCGACATCCCGCATCGCTTCTTCCCGGCCGGCGGGCACTCGGGCGAGCCATGGGAGTACCTGTTCTACTCCAACCTCATCTCGGACTTCATCACTGAGATTGGCGGCGACCGGCCCGCCTGCCAGGGCGACTTTGCGCAGGCAGCTCTTGTTCAGGAAACCATCAACGCCTTCGAGGCGTCCTATCGCCAGCGAGCCTGGGTTAACTTCCCGCTCGAAGGCGACGGCGGCCGCGGCCCTGACACCCTCTTCGAGGGCGGATGAAAGCAGAGAGCAATGCCAGCCGGCTGGTCAGCCAGGTACTGACCGGCGAGGTCTGGCCTGCCCTGGCAGATCGTCACGGCTACCGCGTCGGGCCCGACGGACAGCCGTTCGTGCTGCCCGGCATGGGCGGCGTGACTCTCGGCGTGCACTGCGGCGATCCCGCGACCGGCTACGCCTCTGATCACCTGGAGCCTGGCGCTTCGATCAGGCACGCCGAGCCCGCGGCGAACATGGCGGTCCAGTTCCTCTCCTGTGTCGGCAACGAGGTCACGGTGACGTCAGGACCCGCCGCTGGCGCGACCGGTCATGTGATCGGCCAGCACGCCTACGTGCTTGTCGACTTCACCGAGATCGAGGCGGCGCAGCTGACGACGGGCGATGCCGTGAGCATCAATGCCGTCGGACAGGGCCTGATGCTGACCGAGCACCCCTCGATCGTGGTGAAGAACTGCTCGCCAGGGCTGATCGAGGCGATGCCGGGCGGCACCGCGCAGGACGGCAGGCTCGAGGTGCACGTCGCCGCCCGCATCCCGGCCGAGGCGATGGGGGCCGGGGTCGGCATGATCTCGGAGTACGCGAACACCGACCTGATGGGCGCTTACGCCGGCCTCGGCGAAGACTTGTCGCTGGGCCTGGAGTCGCTTCGGGTAGGCGACATCGTCGCCATGGCTGACCAGGACCACCGGTTCGGCCGCGGTTACCGGCCCGGATACCTGACCATCGGCGTGATCTCGACCGGTCAGTGCATGCTGTTCGGCCATGGGCCGGGACCGAGTTCATTGCTGAGCGGTCCGGCTGACGCGTTCCGCATCCTCGATGACCCGGCAGCGAACCTGGCCAGCTGGTACCACCGCCCTGACGGATCAGCCGGGGGAGGGGATGGACCGTGAGCGCTCAACTGGACGCGGTGGCAGTCAACCTGCTCGGGCTGGTCGAGCACCCCGAATTCGAAGACAGCCCGTACCGGGTGGACGCCAACGGAATGCCGTACGTCCCGGTGGGTGACGGCGGCATCGTGCTCGGCCTGGTTCTGGGTGACTCGGCCTTCGCGCTTGACGGCGACCACGCGGCGCCAGGAGCTTGCCTGACCCACCGCGATCAGGCGGCGCGGCACGCCCTGGTGCTTTACTCCTGCATCGGCAATGAGGCGGTCGTACGAAGCGGCGCGGCTGCCGGGGCCAAAGGAGCGGTTATCGGCAAGCGGGGGGAAGCCGGCCGGGTGATCACCGGGTTCCGGCCAGCGGACCTCGCCATGATGCGCCCCGGCGACCAGATCAGCGTCCGCGCCCGCGGACAGGGCTGGCGGCCAGGCTGGCTGCCCGCGGGCGTCGCGATGATGAGCCTTGATCCTGACCTGCTGGCTAAGCTGCCGATCGCGGCCAAGGACGACGGCACCGTCGGCGTCGGGGTTCGCGCGGTGCTCCCGTCGAGGCTCGCGGGAAACGGTCTCGGCCGCCCGGCTGCTGCGTGGGATCTCGACCTGCAGGTCGCCGCCGGCGACGGGCAGGACCTGCGCCTCGGGGACCTGGTCGCGATCGAGGACATCGATGCGCGTTACAACATGGGATACCGCAGGGGCTGGGTGAGCGTTGGCATTGTCGTGCACGGAGGAAGCCCGCAGCCCGGCCACGGGCCCGGCATGACGCCGATCCTGACCGGACCGCGATCCGCGCTGGTCACATCCGCGGACGGCGGTGGTCACGCCGGTTTGACGGCCGCCTTGCTGAAACTACAGTGACCAGCGGAAGATGCCGCCTAGCGCGGAGAGAGGAAGTTGACCGCCATTCTTGAGCACGTGTCCCTGCCTGAGGCGGTGGGTCGCAGACTGCGCCACCGGATACTGAACAATGAGTTGCCGTCCGGGACCAGGCTCGTCGAGGCCAATCTGGCGGCAGAATTTGGTGTCAGCCGCGGCACTATCAGGGACGCGATGCGGGACCTGCAGTCCGAAGGCTTGATCGAGATCGTTCCCAGGCGCTACAGCATCGTGACCCGCATGTCGATGCAGGATGCGGAGGATGTTTGTTTCGCGCGCTACGTGCTGGAGGACGCCAGCGTGGCCGGCGGACTCGGCCAGCGCAGGAAGGACCTGTCGAGGTCACTGCGGCTCGCGCTCGAACACATGTCGGCGGCGGCAAGGACCGACGACCTCGACGCGCTCGTCGACAGCGACACCAGATTCCACGAGCAGCTGATCGATCTCTCAGGCCGGCGCCGGCTGAAGGACCTCTGGTCGATGCTGGATAGCCAGATGGGCGCGCTGATGCGCGCGGCAGTCGAACGCCAGGGCATCGGCCTGATGGAGGCGGTAGACCGGCACCGGCTGTTGCTCGAGGCGGTGGACAGCGGCGATGTTGACCGGCTCAGGCTCGCGATCAGGGATCACTACCTGGAGGGATTCCCCGAACACGAGGCTGAGCTCGGCAAGCGGCGCGCGAAGGCTCCTGCCTAATGGGCCCTGCCTGATCGCGCACTGCTAGCCCTTGTACGCCCAGAGGCCGTTGTTCTGGGTCGGTACCAGCATCATGTTGTCGGCGAAGACCGGCTGCCCGAAGTCGGGTCCGGTCGCAATGGTCCTGAGTAGCGCTCCCGTAGCCGCGTTGATGAGGACAAGCTGGCCGGACTTGGCATACTCGGTGACCGCCAGCACGCCTGCGCCGTTGAGCGTGGGGGTGCCGATCGGTGCCGCGGTGAGCCCTCGTTGCCAGATGTAGGCGCCGGTCGCGGGGTTGACCATCCTGATCGAACCGGCGAAGGCTGTGCCGCCGATCGTCGTCTGGTTGGCGGCCACGAACAAGTGCTTGCCGTCCCACACCGCGGCCGCGTCGCATTGCGGCCCCGAGGTGTACGGGGCGCCAACTACCTGCTGCCACACCGGGCC
The DNA here is from genome assembly GCA_035276345.1 of Streptosporangiaceae bacterium. Taxonomy (GTDB): domain Bacteria; phylum Actinomycetota; class Actinomycetes; order Streptosporangiales; family Streptosporangiaceae; genus Chersky-822. The sequence goes on from DATELR010000198.1 coordinate 23,697, forward strand.
TGCCTGCAGATTGTCCTGCCGCCACGCGTAATAGGTGCCGTTCTTATTGCATGCACCGACCATGCCGGTGCGGACGCCGCCTAGTACCGCCGAGAACAAGGTCGGCGATCCGCCGAAGTCCGAATCGGAGTCATGCTGGCCGGCTGGCACCTGCCACGCGTCTTGCCTGGCGAGTCCGCTGGCAGCGAGCTGGACAACCGACACTGAGTCGCCGCCCGGCCCGTTTCCAGTCGTCACGAACACAGTGCCCGCGCTCCCGTTGACGGCTGCGCTGCTCCAGATGCTCGGCGCCACGGAGTGGCCGGGATAGGTCCGGTAGAAAGCCACCAGGGTGCCGGTCGCCTGGTTGTATTCCTTCAGCCCGCCCGCGACCAATGGCTTGTCGCAGTTGGAGGTCACGCCGACATATATTCGCTGGCGCGCGAGCGTGGGCGATGACCAGTCGTAGTAGTCGCTGACGGTCTTTGAGGGAATGGCAATGACGGAACGCCAGGCGACCTTGCCGGTAGCCGCATTAAGTGCGTACAAGTAGCCGTTGCCGCCCGCCACGTAGACGGTCAGGACTTTCGTTACTGGGTCCTTGGCGACGGTCGCCGTGGCCACGATTCCGAGCTTGCCGCACGTCAAGGTCGGCACAAAACCGAGGAAGCGATGCCAGATAACGTGGCCGGTTGCCTCGTTGAGAGCGTAGAAGACGCCGGTGTTCGCACCGATGTAGATCCGGCCGTTGACCACGGTCGGACTGGCGAGCAGTCCCGCTGGCTGGCCTGGCATGGTCGGGCCTGCTGGTTTCCAGGTCCAGGCGCGGGCCATGCTGCGCGCCCTGGCAGGTGAAATGGCCGCCGCCGCGCTCCTCGATGAGTGGGCTGGTCCCTTCAGATAACCGCCCCAGTTGACAAATGCCTTCTCCGCCACCGAGGCGGCCGGGGCGCTTGCCGCGGTCGCCGCCATGCCTGTTCCGACGATTACGGCGAGCAGAATGCGCGGGGTGCGGACCACTCGGATCTCCTACGCTAATGTCGGGCATTCCAGGGTGCATAGCATGGCATTCTCGCGAGCGCAGTGCCAGGCAGAAGAATTAGGCCGCAGTGCCGGACTTTGTGTCGGGATCGTGCAGATGGCAGGCGACAGAACGGCCACCTGGCACTGTGAGCAGCCTGGGCTCGACCTCCGAGCAAACCGGCATCGCGAACGGGCACCGCGGGTGGAAATGACAGCCGCTCGGCCGCTCGATCGCGTTCGGGATGTCCCCGGTCAGTGCTGGCTTGATCGTCTTGCGCTGAGTCGTCACTCGGGGGGCGGCCTTCACCAGCGCCTGGGTATACGGGTGCAGCGGCTCGGCAAATATCTCCGTGGTCGGGGCGTATTCGACAACCCGGCCCAGGTACATCACCGCGGTGTTCTGGCTGATGTGCTTGGCCACGTCCAGGTCGTGGGTTACGAACAGGTAGGTCAGGCGTTGCTGTTCTTGCAGCTCGATCAGCAGGTTCAGCACCTGCGCCTGAATGGAGACGTCGAGCGCGGACAGCGGCTCGTCGGCGATGATCACCTCCGGCCTGGCGGCGAGAGCCCTGGCGATCCCGACCCGCTGGCGTTCTCCGCCGCTGAAGGCCTGCGGCCGCCTGGCTGCTTGGGCCGGGGACAGGCCAACGGTGCGCATCAGGTCGCTGACCGTCTGCTGGCGCTCGCGGCGATCCGCGATTTTGTGCACCTTGAGCACTTCAGTCAGTGACTGACCGACTGTCATGGTCGGGTTCAGCGATGAGTACGGATCCTGGAAGACGCCCTGGATATGCCGTCGCACGCTCCTGGCGGTCTCGCCACGCGGATCGAGCATGCTCGATCCGCGGTACAGGATGTCGCCACCGGTCGGCTTGTACAGTCCGAGCAGCAGGCGCCCGAAGGTCGTCTTGCCAGAGCCGGTCTCGCCGACCAGCGCGAGGGTCTCACCGCGGCTGATCGACAGCGACACGCCATCGACCGCCTTCAACGTGGCGCGGCCCCGGCCGATCGAGCCGTGGCCCACGCTGAAGTGCCTGGTGACCTCGCGGGTTTCGATGATCGGCGGCTCAGCCTCGGACATCTGCATGCTCCTGTATATGCGATCGCAGCCCGAACCGGCCTGCTCCCGAACCACCGTCGACATCGAGGATGGCGCCGGTGATGTGTGCGGCGTCATCGGAGGCCAGGAACAGGACGGCGGCCGCGATGTCGCGCGGATCGCCTCCCGTGCCGAGCGGTATGCCGCTGACGAGGGCGGCCCGCAGTTCCTCGGGAGCGCGGTCAGGATAGGCCTCGCTCCAGCCCCGTACGTCGATGTAACCGGGCGCGACCACGTTGACCCGGATGCCGTAGCTGCCGAGTTCCATTGCGAAGACCTTGCTCATGGTTTCCAGCGCCGCCTTAGAGGCGCTATACGCTGCCCCGCCGGGGCGCGGGCTACGAGCCGACCCGCTTGAGATTCCGACGATCGCCGCGCGGCTTGAGCCGGTGCCGCTGGCGACGCACTCGCGCGCGAAGGCCTGGCACATCATGAACGCACCGGTCACGTTCACGCGGAAAACCCGGTCCCAGTCCTTGGCGTTCATCTCGAGCAAGGTGCCGTCCGGGTAAGAGGCCGCGTCGTTCACCAGGATCTCGGCGCGGCGCCCGAACCGCTCTACGGCCGCGGCGACCGCGCTTGCCGCGAAGCCTTCGTCCGCCACGTCACCGGTGAGCGTGGCGACCCGCTGGTCGCCGTCGAAGTAGCCCGAATCCACCAGGTCGCAGACGAGCACCGACGCACCCTCCGAGACCAGCGCGGCCGTTACCGCACGGCCGATGCCATTCGATCCGCCGGTGACGATCGCGACCCGGTCGCGGAAGCGGTCGCCGCCCACTCGTATCCTCCAGTCAGGCAGAAATTGTCGATTGTCGACTGAAAGCAGTATGACAGCACCTCTATCGCCCTGACCAGACTGTCCGCGTGCGGTTCCCGCGCGAAAGAATGGCAGGGACGCGGTGGACAACGGAGGCAGCGGGTGGAGAGAGGTAGCAGTGAGATGGCGAGTATGAGCGATCCTGGAGCGAGCGAAGTCGATAAGTCGACAAACGGACACTCCGCAGGGGTTTCCGAGCGCATGGTCTTTAGCGGCGTCGGCGTCGCGCTGGTCACGATCTTCGATCGGGCGGGAGCGGTCGACCCGGCGGCCACGGCCACCCTGGCGGCCGACCTGGTCAGCCGTGGAATGCGCGCCATCCTGGTGGCCGGGACAACTGGCGAAGCCGGGACACTCACGACGGACGAGCGGACTGCGCTGATAAGGGCCGTACGGGACAGCATCCCCGCCGAGGTGCCGGTGCTCGCCGGTACAGGAGCGGCTACGACAGAGGACGCCGTCAGCCTGACCAAGGCCGCCGTGGTGGCGGGCGCCGATGCCGTCCTGGCGTTCCCGCCGCCGAACCCAGCGATCGATCTGGATGCGGCCGCGACGTCGTATTCGGCCAGCCTGACCGAGCACTACGGCGCAATCGGCGAGGCTGCCGACGGTCATCCGGTCTTCGCATATCACGTGCCCTGGATCTCCGCGCCCGGCGTCCCGGTCGCCGACCTCCCCGGGCTGCCGATCGCGGGGATCAAGGACTCATCCGGCAGCGCCGACCGGCTGCTTGATGAACTCGCGCACTACCAAGGCGCTACCTACGTCGGGTCGTCGGCACTGCTCTCGCTCGCCGGGCCGATGGGCGGAGCCGGCGCGATCCTGGCACTGGCAAATGTAGAGCCTGAGCGCTGCGTCCTGGCGTTCGCGGGTGGCGCCGGGGTGCAGCGTGACCTTGCCGACGTTCACCTGAGAGTCCGGGCTGGCGGGCCGGCCGAATTGAAGCGGATGCTGAGCCGGGACGCGGGCTACTGCGACCGGAGCCGGGTCGCGTGACCGCGCAACTTAGTGGCGGCAAAACGGGGCAGCTGGCCGGACTGAAGCACGGCGTCGCGGCGCCGAACTTCCGTGCCGATCCGCAGGACCTGATTGAGCTGGGCGTCGCGGCGGAGGAGGCAGGCTTCGACGGTTACTTCCTGTGGGACCACATCGTCTTCTCGAACAGGGGCGATGGCCCCCCGGTGCAGGATCCGTGGTCGGTTCTGTCCGTGGTTGCCGCGAGGACGAGCCGGATAACGATAGGCACCGTGGTAACGCCGGTGCCGCGCCGGCGGCCTTGGCAGCTCGCCCGCCAGACCGCCACGCTCGACCTGCTCAGCAATGGCAGGGTCGTGCTCGGGGTCGGAATCGGCTCGCCCGCGTACGGCGACTTCGGAATCTTCCATGAGCCGTCAGGCGACCGGGAGCGGGCCGAACTGCTTGATGAAGGGCTTGACGTGCTCGCGGGACTGTGGAGCGGCGAGCCCTTTTCCTACTCGGGCAAGCACCTGAACGTCGATACCGTGCGGTTTACACCAGCACCGGTGCAGCGGCCGCGGATTCCGGTCTGGGTCGCTGGCGTGCTCCCGGCTCCTCGGCCGATAGCGCGGGCGGCACGGTGGGACGGCTTCGTGCCGATCAGGTGGTCAAGTACCGATGGCCTGGTCAGGCCATCGCCCGACGACATCGCGGCCGTGACGGGCAAGATCACCGGCCAGCGCGCACGAGTGGACGATGGTGACGGGAACGACCAAGGCGCAAGCTACGACATGATCGTCTGGGCCGAGGTCGCGCCCGAGCCCGCGGCCCTGCCAAACTTTGCCAGCTCCTACGCCGAAGCCGGAGCTACCTGGTGGATCGAGACGGCGCGGCCGGAACCAGATTGGTGGGAAGGCATCCAGGCCAGGGTGAAGGCGGGACCGCAGGGAGCGGGACCACGGCCGTAGCTACGGCAGCGTGAGGATTTCGTGGCCGCTGTCGGTGACGAGAACAGTGTGCTCGAACTGGGCGGTGCGCCTGCGGTCCTTGGTCACGGCAGTCCAGCCGTCTGGCCATACGTCGTACTCGATCGTGCCAAGGGTCAGCATCGGCTCGATCGTGAAGGTCATACCCGGCTCAATGATCGTGTCCGCATCGGGATCGTCGTAATGCGGCACGATCAGGCCGGAGTGGAACGTCCTGCCGATGCCGTGGCCGGTGAAGTCGCGGACGACTCCGTAGCCGAACCGCCGGGCATACGACTCGATCACCCGGCCGATCACGTTCAGCGCCCGGCCGGGAGCGACCGCCTTGATGCCGCGCATGGTCGCCTCGTGGGTGCGTTCGACGAGCATCCGGGATTCCTCGTCGACATCGCCAGCCAGAAAGGTGGCATTCGTGTCGCCGTGAACGCCGCCGATGAAAGCGGTGATATCAATGTTGACGATATCGCCGTCAGTCACGACCGTGTCATCAGGAATGCCGTGGCAAATGACCTCGTTGAGCGATGAGCACAGCGATTTCGGGTACCCGCGATAACCAAGCGTGCTCGGGTAAGCGCCATGGTCCACGAGGAATTCGTGCCCGATCCTGTCGAGTTCGTCCGTGGTCACACCAGGTTCGACGTGCTTCCCGACCTCGGCGAGGGCGAGCGCTGCGATCCGGCCGGCGACCCGCATCGCCTCGATTGTCTGAGCGTCCTTGACATTGGGCTCGCCAATTTTCGGGTGCTTCTTGCCGACATACTCAGGCCGCCTGATCTGCGCCGGAACCTGGCGCATCGGCGAGACCCGGCCGGGCCGCAAAGTGGTGACCATGATCTGAGAGTCTAGTTCTCATGGACACTGAGCAGCACTGGTGGTTCTGCCTCAAGCATCACCGGGTTGAGCCTGACGCGGGATGCCCGGGGAAGGACCGTCTGGGGCCGTATCCGACCCCCGAGGACGCTGCGCGGGCGCTCGAGACGGTGCGACGCCGCAACGAGCAGTGGGACGCCCAGGACGACGACCGGTAACCGCGCGATGACAGCAAAGATGACGGCACAGTAGAGTCGGGGACGCGGCGCAAGAAGGCGCGAAGGGCGTTCACTGTGACCTCTCCATGGACCGGCCAGGGCCTTCCCCCGGTCGCACAGGCCCGGATGGCCGAGATCAAGGCCAGCGGGACCTGGAGTTCTGCGCTCAGTACCGACGAGTTCGCTGCAATCAGAAGCGTCGGATTCGACCCGGTTGGACAGGTGCTGGGCGCCGCTGTCTACAACATTGGCTACCGCGGCGGATACGGCTGCCCGAGCTATGCATACTTCGGCAGCTTTAACAGGTTCACTGCGGGCTTCTCCGGCTACCAAGGGGCAACCACCGCGGTGTCGAGTTCAGGATCAGGGTCGGCATATGCGCCGATGGTCCAGACCATGTACGCGGCCAGGCGTGCGGCAATCGGGCGGATGTCCGCCGAATGTGCGGCGCTGGGCGGCCACGGGGTGGTCGGCGTCCGGCTGACGATCGGCCGGTTCCCGGCCGGCGGCCTGGAATTCAAGGCAATCGGAACGGCGGTCCGTGCTCCCGGCGCGATGCCGCTGCAGCGGCCCTTCACCTCCGACATCTCCGGCCAGGATTTCGCGAAGCTGATCGGAGACGGCGCGGTGCCGGTCGGCCTCGCGCTCGGTATCTCGATCGGCGCGCGGCACGACGACTGGCTGACCAGGAACCAGGCCAGCCGCTGGGTCAGCGGGAACACCGAGGTCACCGGCTACACCGACCTGATCAACGCCACCAGGCACGACGCCAGGGATCAGCTGCATCGCGACGTGCAAGCACTTGGCGCGGAGGGCGTCGTTATCCAGGCGATGGAGATGAACGTCGGCGAGCACGAATGCCCGGCGGCCGAGGGCGCGCGCGATCACGTGGCCGAGGTGACATTCATCGGCACGGCGATCACGCACTTCAGGAAGTCCGAGCGGGCCGCCGAGCGACCCAGCCTCGCGATCTTGTCGCTCGACCCGCAGCGCAGGCAGGCGGCCAGGATCAGGCTCGGCAAGGTCTAATCACGGGACAAACCAGACATCCAGCAGGGATACGCAGTCTGAGGAGCAACATGACGGACCAGAAGGAAGCCGCAGACTTCGGGGCGATGGGCGTACCGCAGGACGCGATCAGGCGGCTCGCCGAGCTCACGCCTGGCAAGGCCGGAGCCATCTTCACCTCCGACCTGTCTGTCAACGAGTTCCTGCTGGTCAGGGAGGCGGGATTCCGTCCGCTCGGCCTGGTGCTCGGTAGCTCGATCTATCACGTCGGACTACAGATCGGCCGGTGGAGCAAGAACCAGGAGCTCGACGTGCTGTCCCAGGCGATGTACCACGCCAGGGAGCTGGCGATGACCAGGATGGAGGTCGAAGCCAAGGCACTCGGTGCCGACGGGGTCGTGGGCGTCAGGCTGGACGTTGAGATGAAGGAGTTCGGCTCGGACATCGCTGAGTTCATCGCGGTCGGCACAGCGGTGAAGGCCGAGCCGAATGCGGCGGGCGGCGGGGTCACGAACTGGCTGAACAACAAGGACCTGCCCTTCACCTCGGACTTGTCCGGCCAGGACTTCTGGACGCTGATCAGGGCCGGATACGCGCCGCTCGGGATGGTGATGGGCTCCTGCGTGTATCACGTGGCGCACCAGCGGCTCGGCAGCGTGATCGGCAACATCGGGCGCAATGTCGAGATCGAGCAGTTCACCCAGGCGCTCTATGACGCGAGGGAGCTCGCGATGACCAGGATGCAGGCGGAGGCAGAGGCCTTGCACGCGGAGGGCATCGTCGGGGTGCAATTGCGGCAGCACTCGCACACGTGGGGCGGCCACACGACGGAGTTTTTCGCGATCGGCACGGCAGTACGGCCGCTGCGGCCCGATCACGTGATCGAGCGCCCGACCATGGTGCTGAGCCTGGACGCCTGACTCAGGCTGCGCCGGGATGGGGCTCAGATCAATGCCCGCAGCACCATGTCTCGCATGAGCGCGCCCTGCTCAGCGTCGGGGCCTGGCCAGGGGATCGCGGACCAGCTTTCGGTGCGCCGCTCGCCTTCCTTTGCGCGCGGGGATTCCAAGTTCTGCTCTGTCGTCTCAGGGGCTGCCCGTACCGCCGTGTCACCGGCCGAAAGTGTCATGTTCAGATACTAGAGCACCTAGAGCACTCAGAGCTACCTGAGGTTTACGCAGCTAGCAGAGCGCCTACGTTGATCAGCGTGCCGGTGATAGACCCGCTGGGTCCTGACTTCGCGTATATCCAGGTCGCGAACCACATCGCCGCCAGGATCGAGGTAGGCGAGATCAAGCACAAGCTCCCAGCTGAGCGAGCGCTCGCTGAGGAGTACGGCGTGGCGTATCAAACCGTCAGGCACGCGATGCAGGTCCTGCGGGAGCGCGGCCTGATCATCACCAGGCAGGGCCGCGGGACGTTCGTCGCTCCTGCCGCCCAGCAATAGCATGCGCTTCAGTCCAGCTACGATCATCGCGAGCTGGGCTGAGAAGGGTACAGATGGCTGATATGCCCGATTCTGGTTCCGAGGAATTCGCCAACCGAATGTTCTCGATGTGGAACGAAGCTGGCCTTGCGCTGATGGTGAGCATCGGGCATCGCACCGGCCTCTTCGACATGATGGCCACGTTGCCGCCGTCGACGAGCTCAGAAATCGCCGCGTCCGCCGGACTGAACGAGCGGTACGTGCGGGAGTGGCTTGCCGCTATGACCACAGGGCGGATCGTCGACTATCGAAGTGATCAGCACACCTTCACGCTGCCGCAGGATCGGGCCGCCTGGCTCACCAGATCGGCCGGGCTGAATAACCTCGCCACGGGAACCCAGTACATCGGCCTCCTCGGAATGGTCGAGGACCAGATTGTCGAGTGCTTCCGCAACGGCGGCGGTGTGCCGTATTCGGCCTACCCGAGATTTCAGGCGGTCATGGCGAGGACAGCAATGCCGTGGCCGACGCGACCTTGATCGACGTGACACTGCCGCTCGTTCCTGGGTTGCCCGGCCGGCTAAGGGATGGCATTGACGTCGCCGATGTCGGGTGTGGTTCCGGCCATGCGATCAACCTGATGGCGGAGGCCTTCCCGCGATCACGATTCACCGGATTCGACTTCTCCGACACTGGCCTGGCCGCAGCGCGCAGCGAGGCGAGCGCCAAGTCGCTGACGAACGTGCGCTTCGTGAGCCGCGATGCTGCAAGCCTTGATGAGAACGGTGCGTTCGACTTCATCACCAGTTTCGATGCGGTGCACGATCAGGCGCGACCGGATCGGATGCTCGCGGGAATCGCCAGGGCGCTTCGTCGGGATGGGATCTACCTCTGCGTCGACTTCCGCGCCTCCAGTGCGCTAGCCGCCAACATCGACCATCCGCTCGGGTCGTTCTTCTACACCATCTCGTGCATGCATTGCATGACGGTTTCGCTCGCCGATGACGGGATGGGTCTTGGCACGATGTGGGGCGAGCAGAAGGCAGCAGAGATGCTTAGCGCGGCCGGCTTCGGCTCGGTCGAGGTCGCTCACGTGGATGACGACTTCGTGAGCACGTATTACATCTGCCGCCACTAGCTAGCTGTCTGGCGTCCCGCTTACCGCGTTGAGCAGCCTGGCTAGCCTGCCGCGTACATCGCCCAGCCTCGCAGGCCGCGAGCCGCGTGCCGCGGACTCGGCGTCATCAGCCGCTGCCCGCAAGCGCTCCATGTCGGCTTCTCCGACCGCCATGCTGACAAGATGCTGGGCGCCGTCGAACGAAACGGGGTCGACCACGGGACGAACCGCGAGGTACTCGTGCGCGAGGTCGTCAAGTTCATCGTCGCCCCGATCGAGCGCAAGGATGCTCGCCCCGCCTTTCCTGGCGTCCGAAACGCGCTCAAGCAACGCGTCGGGAACGGCATCAGAACCTACGACCAGCAGAGTCTCCGACCTTCCGGCTCGCGCGATCCGGTCGATCCCGATTCGAAGATGGGCCGGTCCGGTGGATGGTGGCTGCCAGCGCACCAGCGTGGGGGCCAGCTCGGGCAGGCCGGCGTAGCGGCTCTCGTCGTCAAGATGAGCAGCCATGTGCCACGGTTCAAAGGTGGGCGTGCCGACAACCAGCAACCCGTTGGGTGTCCTTGACCTTCCGCGCAACGCGCGGGCGAAATGCCTGGTGCGCTCCAGCCAGCCCGACGAGGCGAGCAGCGTGCGCAGGGCCTCGACTTGCTCGGTGTTCACAAGAGTCATGCTGCCTGAAAGCCGGTTGCCGCGCACGCAGACGGCTGTGCAAGTCTTACCCGGTAGGCGTTTCCTGATTCGGAGGCTGTGGATGAGCCAGGCGCATATTGGCTATGCGGCGATGCTGGAGCAGTTCGGCCCGATCGAAGTGACGGAGTACACGGTGGCGGCCGAGGAGGCCGGCTTCCGCGGTGTCATGGCCGCCGACCACTTCCAGCCATGGGTACCCGCGCAGGGCCAGGCCCCGTTCGTCTGGAACGTGCTGACCGCGATGGCCGAGCGGACCAGGGGAGATCTCGGCCCTGGCGTGACCTGTCCGTCTTTCCGGTTTCACCCTGCGATCGTGGCGCAAGCGTCGGCGACGCTCGCCGCGATGTATCCCGGCAGGCACTGGCTGGGACTGGGGTCGGGCGAGGCGCTGAACGAGCATGTGACCGGCGGCTACTGGCCAGAGGCTCCGGAGCGCCTGGAGCGGATGTGGGAAGCCGTTGAGCTCATCAAGAAGCTGTTCACCGGCAAGGATGTCAAGCATCGCGGTGCCTACTTCCGGATGGAAACAGCCCGGCTGTGGACCATGCCGGATACGCCGCCGCCGATCTACATCGCCACGGCGGGCCCGCTGACGGCGAAGCGGGCGGGCCGCATGGTCGACGGGATCATCACGCCGGGCGCCACCGTCGAGAAGATCACTGGACTGTTCGACCGGTTCGACGCGGGCGCGAGAGAAGCCGGCCGCGAGTCCGGGTCGCAGGAGAAGATCCTGCAGCTGCACCTGTCCTGGGCGCCCACCGACGAAGAGGCACTGGCGAACGCGGTCAACGAGTGGCCGAACGGCGGAATGAAATTTCCTAAGCAGGACATCCGCTCACCGCATGACTTCGCCCAGATGGCGAAGCTCGTGCGGCCTGAGGACTTCGAGGGCCGGATGCTCATAACATCGGACCTCGATGTCCACAGGGCCGACATCCAGCGCTATCTGGACCTGGGTGTTGACCGCATCTACCTGCATAATGTCGGGCGCAACCAGACCGAGTGGATTGAGGCGTTCGGGCGCGACGTCTTGCCCAAGCTCACTAGCTAGACCGGGCGCGGTGATCCTGGAGGCTCAGCGATAGCTGTACTCCGGAGTGGGGTAGGTGCCCGCCGACACCTCTGCGGCGAAGTCGCGGGCAGCCTGGCCGAGCACGCCCCCGATGTCGGCGTAACGCTTCGCGAACTTCGGCACGTTCGGCGTGAGACCCGCCATGTCCTGCCAGACCAGAACCTGGGCGTCGCAGTCCGTGCCCGCGCCGATGCCGATCGTCGGTACCGACAGGGCGCGGGTGACGCGCGCTGCGAGTTCGGCTGGCACGCACTCGAGCACGACCGCGAAGGCGCCAGCCGCCTCGAGTGCCTTCGCGTCCTGCATCAAAAGCTCGCCCTGCTCGCCCCTGCCCTGCACCCGGTAGCCGCCGAAAGCGTTCACCGACTGCGGCGTGAGGCCGAGGTGAGCCATGACAGGGATTCCAGCCGCCACCAGCTCTTCGACGCATCGCAGCACGCGTTGTCCGCCCTCGAGCTTGACAGCATGTGCGCCGGTCTCCTTAAGGAACCTGATCGCGCTCCGCATAGCTGTCTCGACCGATACCTGGTAGGAGCCGAACGGCAGGTCGGCGACGACAAGAGCCCTGCTCGTCCCGCGGACGACCGCCGCCGTCAGCGGGATCAGATCGTCAACCGTCACCGGGATCGTGCTGTCGTGCCCGTAAACGACCATGGCGGCCGAGTCGCCGACCAGCAGGACCGGGATGCCGGCCTGGTCGAAGATCCGCGCCGTCAGCGCATCGTAGGCCGTGAGCATCGGCCACTTTTCGTTCCGCGCCTTGGCGGCAGCAAGATCGCGGACGGTGACGCGGCGGCCGGTCACTGTGCCGTAGAGAGTCTGGGGTTCAGGTTGTTCCCTGGCGGGCTGGACGGAACCTGCGGTCATCGTGTCCTCCATGTCTCGTGGCGCCACAATGGCGTCCCCGGACTCTTCGATGATGACATGCGGGGCTTTCTAACGGTAGGGCACGCGATCGGGTTACCGGGCCCGGAGAGACCGCATGGCTGGCGTGGCAGGAGCAGCAGCTTTCCGATACGATGACGTTCCGTATCGATATTGACGTGGCTGCCGTGCGGCCAGGTAAGGTGTGCCCGTTCTGATGATCACCGGTCGCCGCAAGTGGGTCGTCCTCGGCGTCCTGATCATCAGCCTCTTCTCTGTTGTCCTCGACAACACGGTCTTGAACGTCGCGCTCAAGACGATCGCAGACCCGTCAGCCGGGCTCGGGGCAACGCAAAGCCAGCTCGAGTGGGCTATCAATGCCTACACGCTCGTCTTCGCTGGCCTGCTGTTCACGTTCGGCGTGATCGGCGACCGCGTCGGCCGACGGCGGATGCTGATCATCGGCATGGCACTGTTCGGGCTGGCGTCCCTGATCTCCTCGTACGCCCAGACGCCCGCCGAGCTGATCTGGGCCAGGGCGGCGATGGGCTTTGGCGGCGCCGCCGTCATGCCGCAGACGCTGTCGATTATCACCAATGTGTTTGACCCGGAGGAACGGCCGAAGGCGATTGGCATCTGGGCATCGGCGGTCGGGGTCGCGATCGCGATCGGTCCAGTCACCGGAGGCGTTCTGCTGAACCACTTCTGGTGGGGCTCCGTGTTCTTGATTAACGTGCCCCTCACTGCGATCGGCGTGGTCGCGATCTTGACGCTCGTACCGGAGTCCAAAAGTGCCGCACCCGGCACGGTGGACTACCTTGGCGTGCTGCTATCGATCGCTGGGCTGGTACTCCTCGTGTACGGGATCATCAGGGGCGGCGATGCTGGCTCGTGGCTGGCATGGAATGTCATCGGCCCGATCGCAGGAGGGCTGGCCGTTCTCGCGCTCTTCTGCCTGCACGAATCGCGCGCCGAGCATCCGTCGCTGGATGTCAGGCTCTTTCGCGACCCGCGATTGTCGTCGGCTGCAGCCGCGATCGGACTCAATTTCTTCGCAATGGCCGGCGTGTACTTTTTCATGAGCTTTTACCTGCAGGACGTGCGCGGGTATACGCCAATGCACGCCGGCTTGCTGACAACTCCGATAGCGATTGGGCAGCTAGTGGCGTCAAACCGCAGCGCCAGCCTGGTCGCCAGGTTTGGCGCGAAGGCGGTTGCTGCCAGCGGGCTAGCCGTTGTGACAGGCGCGCTGATCGGCTATCACTCGCTGACCGCCACGACGCCGATCATCGGCCTCGAGTGCATCTTCTTCCTGCAGGGCGCGGGGATGGGGATCGTGATGCCAACAGCTACAGAGTCGGTCATGTCCGTCATTCCGCGCGAGCGCGGCGGCGCGGGCTCAGCAATCACGAACACGTCCCGGCAGGTAGCGGTCGCGCTCGGGGTCGCCGTGCTCGGATCCATACTGGCAAGGGCCTACCGCGCGGATCTCGCACCAGATCTGCATGTCCTGCCCGTGGCCAGCCGGGCAGCGGCGACGCAGTCGCTCGCCGCGACCCAATCCGCTGCGGCGCGGCTAGGTCATGGTGGCGAAGGGCTGGCCTCGCTGGCCGAGCGCTCCTTCGTGCACGCAATGCACGTGACCACGGTCTTCTCGGCGGTCATTGCTGCCAGCGGGGCCGTGCTGATCGCGATGTGGATGCCCGGCCGGCGGGCGCGCCTTGGCCTTAACAAGACCGACCGGCCCCATTCCGACCCGCAGGTCAACGTTCCGGTGGCTGTTCTGATGGAGGACTAGTTCGTTGAAATCACCGGCACAGCTGGCACCTGACCAGGCGCGACGTGGCCGCCCGCGGAGCGAGCACGCCGACCGCGCGATCATCGACGCGACGCTGGGCTTGTTCGCAGAGTCCGGAGCCGAGGGATTGTGCATCGAGAAAGTCGCTGCGCGAGCCGGAGTGGGGAAGGCGACCATCTACCGGCGGTGGCCGGGCAAGGAAGACTTGCTCCTGGACGCGCTTGCGTCACTGCGAGCGCCGCTGCCTGAGCCAAAGGGCCAATCGATAAGGGACGACCTGGTCGCGCTGCTCGATGCGATGCGGACCGAGTCCATTGACCCGAGGCAGGCTAGGCAGTTCGCCCTGCTACTCGGCGAGGGCGCCAGGTATCCGCGGCTGATCGAGCGTTATGTCGAGACCGTGGTCGAGCCGCGTCGTGACATCTTCCGGTCTGTCCTGCGCCGCGGCGTGGCTACCGGCGAGCTTCGCGAGAACGTGAACATCGAGATAGCCGTGGACATGCTGACGAGCGCCGTACTCGCCAAGACGACCCGGCTCAGTCACGAGCGGGCTGACCGCTCCTACGGCCGGCGGGTTGTGGACGAAATGCTGACCGGAATCGCGTCGCGATAGGTTCGAATCATTCGGCGCGGATCACGCGCGCGGTGCGATCAGCGACCACTGGAGCAGAGATGCGGATGACAAAGCTCGGGCATTCCTGTGTCCGGCTTGAAAACGACGGACAGCGAATCGTTCTCGACCCTGGCGTCTGGAGCGGAGCCGATGTGCTGGCGGGCGCCAGTGCAGTACTGATTACCCACGAGCACGCCGACCATCTCGACGCAGGCGTCGTCCGTGCGGCTCTGGAGCGCGATGCGGCGATGGAGCTGTGGACTAATCCTGCGGTTGCCGCACAGTTCGATGCGTTCGGTGACCGGGTTCATGCGGTCGGCGAAGGAGACGCCTTCACGGTCGCCGGATTTGACGTCAGGGTGTACGGCCGTGACCACGCCGCGATACATCCTGACCTGCCGGTCATCTCGAACATCGGCTTCGCGGTCGACGGCAAGCTGTTCCACCCTGGCGACTCGTTCACTATGCCGGGCGAGCAGGTCGAGAACCTGCTGCTGCCGATCAGCGCGCCCTGGCTGAAAGCCGCCGAGGTGTTCGACTATGCACGCGCGGTCGGGCCGTCCACGAGCTATGCCATCCACGACGAAGTGCTGAGCGCCAACGGGATCGCGCTGATGGGCCAGCTCGCCGGCGTGCTGCTCGGCGGCGCAGGACAAAGCGGTTACGCGAGGCTGGAGCCCGGCAGGACGGTCGACCTCTAGGGCGCTATCCGGTCTGCTTGATGCTCGCGTCGACGATCTTGCCGTGCCGGACCTTATATGTGCCCTCGTAGGTCTTCACTGAGCCATCAGTCTGATTAGCGGTCAGGTTGATGCTGACGTTATCCCCGGTGACGCCGGTAATCGTCAGGTTGTCGTACTTGGTTCCGGTGAAGCCGAGCTTGAAGGCATTGAACGACTCGTCCGACTGTGCCTTTTCGTTGAGCTTGTACGCGGTGCGGAAGTCGTGGTCGTTGATTGCGTTGTAGTAGTCGGTCACCACGTTGTCAGGGCTGGCCGCCGCCGGCGAGGACGGCGGGCTCTGGCGAGGCGAGCTCGAATGCGAACTGCCGGTCGTTACGCCACCACTCGGCCCCCCGGCCGCGGTGCCGTTGCCGCGCAGCTGCAGCACGAGGACGGCCGCTGCTCCCAGAATGGCGATCACGAGGATCGTGAGCACGATCGGGATGGCCTTACGCCGCCGCCCCGGCGGCTGGCCCGGACCGGGTGGCGACTGGTATCCGGAACCACCCCAGCGCGGATCGGCCTGGCCGGGCGCGGCGTACCCGCCTGGCGGATAACCGGCGCCGTAGCCTCCTTGGCCATACCCGCTCTGCTGGTCGCCGGCGGCGGGACCGTAGCCGCTGGCAGCGTACTGGTCGGGCGTTGTCGCTCTCGGCGGACGAGCCTCCGCTCGGCCTTGAGCCGCACCAGCAGGTAGGCCGCCCATTGCCGCCTCGGTCACAGTGGCCTCATACGCCGGAGTCCCCGCCGGCCCTGGTGCTTGCGCTGCACCGACGGGAGGATGCGCTGCGCCGGCCGGGGGAGCGCCGCCGGCCGACCCGCCTGGCCCGGCAGGGCCAGCAGCGAGGGCAAGCTCGGTTTCGGGCGGGACTGGCCCGACGGCCTCAGCCACGTCGCCTCTGGCCGTGAAGGCAGCACGCAGGGCCGTCGCGAACTCCATACACGTGGCGTGGCGGCTGTCCGGTGCCTTCGCCAGTGCCTTGCTCATCACTCGATCGACCTCGGCGGGCAGATCGGGGCGGAACTGGCGGATTGACGGCGGTGGCGTGGACACCTGGGCCCACATAACGGCGAGGTCCTGTTCGCGCTGGAACGGCGGCCTGCCGGTGAGCATCTCAAAAGCGGCGCAAGCCAGCGCGTAGAGGTCGGTCCGCCCATCGATCGGGCGGCCCTCCACCTGCTCGGGCGCCATGTAGTCGAGGGTGCCGAGGAACTGCCCGGTGCCGGTGAGGCTCACCGCGGCCACCGACATCTTGCTGAGGCCGAAGTCAGAAAGGTAGACATGGTCGGGCGCTGAACCGCTGGCGACGGCGCCGAGCAGCATGTTCGCAGGCTTGACATCCCTGTGCACAAGGCCGCTGGCGTGCGCGGCGTCCAGCGCCGAGGCGATCTGCGTCACGATGCTGACTACCCTGGTGGGCCGGAGCGAGCCCTCACGGTCGATCAGGCCCCGTACGTCCCTCCCGGCCACGTACCGCATCGCGATGAACAGGACACCCTCGGCCTCGCCGGCTTCGAAGACGGGAATCACATTCGGATGATCGACAGCCGCGCCCGAACGAGATTCCCTGATGAACCGCTGCCGGAAAGCCGAGTCGCTGCCTAGCTCCGGCGCAAGTACCTTAAGCGCGACCAGCCGGTCGAGGCGCACATCGGCGGCGCGGTAAACGACAGCCATGCCGCCCCGGCCGATCAACTCCTGGATCTGGTAGCCGGCAATGCGCGATCCGGCGGGAAAATCACCGATCGCAGGTCTGTTCTCGCCGTTCACTCCCCGCCTCCATGCCCCTGCGCTGGCTGCCCGGCCGAATCTGACCTACGCCGGATTGTCGGCCTATTTGGTCAGTCCAGGAGGACCGTCCAAGTATCCGGCGTTATCGCCGCTCGCTCAACTCGGAAGGCGGCTACGTGGCTCTCGCCAGCGGTTAGTGATCGGAAGTCGGCGGTCCCTGCCGAAATTCTTGGCCGAGATCTTGGGGCCGGGCGGATACTGCCGGCGCTTGTATTCGGCCCGGTCTACTAGCGAGATCACCTTGTCAACCAGATCGGGGTCGTGCCCGGCAGCGACCAGCTCGTCCGCGCCCATGTCCTTTTCCACGTAATCGTCGAGCAGCGGGTCGAGCACGGCGTAGTCGGGGAGCGAGTCGCTGTCAAGCTGACCTGGCCTCAGCTCGGCGCTAGGCGGCTTGGTGATCGAGTTCTCGGGAATCGGCTCATCCTGGCCCGCCTGGGCGGCCTGTTCGTTCCGCCACCTGGCGAGTGCCCACACCATCGTTTTCGGCACGTCCTTGATCGGCGCATAACCGCCGGCCGAGTCGCCATACAGGGTCGAGTACCCGGTGGCCAGCTCACTCTTGTTGCCTGTTGTCAGCACGAGGTGGCCCTCGGCGTTGGAGAGCGACATCAAGATCATGCCGCGCACTCTCGCCTGCAGGTTCTCCTCGGCGAGGCCGTCGAGGTGCAGGAGCGCATCAAAGGCGTCGACGATCGACGCGATAGGCACGGTCCTGCCGTGCACGCCTTGCCGCTTGACCAGATCCTCGGCGTCGGAGACCGAATGCTCGGATGAGTAATCGCTGGGCATCAGGACGACGTGCACCCGATCAGGCCCGATCGCGTCGGCAGCGATCGTGGCAGTGAGAGCTGAGTCGATTCCGCCGGAAAGAGCGAGGATGACCGACGCAAACTGATTCTTGCTGACGTAATCCCGCACCCCGGTGACGAGAGCCGCGTAGACCTCGCCGGTTTCGCTGAGCCTTGGCCATATCGGGCCTTCGGTAACCGGCTTGTGACTCGGGCGGTCGGTCGCGTCCGTTAGCTCGACACGGCGGATCGTCATCGTGGTCCCGTCGAGGGCATCGGCCGATGTGTCACCGGGCGGTTCTGCCGAGGCGCCAGACACGTCTAGGTCGGCGACTACCAGCGCCTGCGCGAACTGCGGCCCTCGCGCGAGAAGCTCTCCGTCGGCGGCGACGATGATCGAGTCGCCGTCGAATACCAGCTCGTCCTGCCCGCCGACCATGTTGACGTAAGCGAGCGGGCAGCCCGCCTCCGCGGCGCGGCGCTGGCAGAGCGCGAGCCGAGCCTCGCTCTTGCCTTGCTCGTACGGCGAAGCGTTCGGGACCACCAGCGCGGACGCTCCCGCCTGCCGCGCGACCGTGACCGGCCCGCCGTCCTGCCACAGGTCCTCGCAGATCGCGACCGCGACATCGACCGGCTCGCCCGACGCCGAATTGGTACGGAAAACGGGAACGACGTGGCCGGGCACGAAGTAGCGGTACTCGTCGAATACGCCGTAGTTCGGCAGGTGATGCTTAGCTGAAGTAGCCACGACCGCGCCGCCGTGCAGCACCGCCGCCGCGTCAAGCGGCGCCCCTGCCGGGAGCCCGACCCGCGGCAGCATCCCGGACCGCCGGTCCAGGTATCCGAGGACGACCGTGATGTGACCGAGCCCGGCGTCGGCCAGTGTGGCGGCGGCCTGATCCAGAACCCGAGCCGAGGCCTCGACGAATGACGCTCGCAACGCCAGGTCCTCAATCGGATAGCCGGTCAGCATCATTTCTGGGAACACGACTACGGAGGCGCCTGCGGCTGCCGCCTTCTCGGTCCAGCTGACGACCGTGGCGGCGTTGCCGTCCAGATCACCAACGGTGGAGTTGACCTGAGCGAGAGCAATTCGAAGCTGGGGCACAAGCTCAGCTTAGGGGTGCTGAATGACCACGCAACGTGCCATGCGAGCGGGCCTTGCCGGGCCGTGGAGCGGGTCACGTTACGCGGCGGAAACACGGAGGCGGCAGACTGGCGGCGTGGACAGGCAGGAAGAGTTCGTTCTGCATACGCTCGAAGAGCGGAATATCCGGTTCGTCCGGCTCTGGTTTACCGACGTGCTCGGTTACCTGAAGTCGGTCGCGGTGGCGCCGGCCGAGCTCGAGGGTGCGTTCGCCGAGGGCATCGGCTTCGACGGGTCGGCGATCGAGGGCTTCTCGCGGGTCTACGAGGCGGACATGATCGCCAAGCCAGACCCATCGACGTTCCAGCTGATGCCGCTGCGCGGTGATCCGGTGGGCGTCGGGCGGATGTTCTGCGACATCCTGCTGCCCGATGGCTCGCCGTCATACGCCGATCCGAGATACGTACTCAAGCGCGCGCTGAACAAGGCGGCCGGTCTGGGGTTCACGTTCTACACCCATCCCGAGATCGAGTTCTTCTTGCTGCAGGAACGGCCGGAAGCCGGCGCGAAGCCGCGCCCGATCGACCAGGGCGGCTACTTCGACCACACGCCGCACAACATCGCTCACGACTTCCGCAAGTCCGCGATCGGGATGCTCGAGAGCATGGGCATCTCGGTCGAGTTCAGCCATCACGAGGGTGCTCCAGGGCAGCAGGAGATCGACCTGCGCTACGCCGACGCGCTGTCGACGGCCGACAACATCATGTCCTTCCGGCTCGCCATGAAGGAGGTCGCGCTCGACCAGGGGGTCTACGCGACGTTCATGCCGAAGCCATTCACCGAGTTCCCTGGGTCGGGCATGCACACGCACATGTCGCTGTTCGAGGGCGACAGGAACGTTTTCCACGACCCCGGTGGCGAATTCATGATTTCGAAGGTGGGCCGGTCCTTTATCGCCGGACTGCTGGCTCACGCCGCCGAGATCACGGCGGTCTGCAACCAGTGGGTTAATTCCTACAAGCGGCTCTGGGGCGGTGCCGAGCGCATCGCCGGGGCCGGCGGGGAGGCGCCTGCCTACATCTGCTGGGGGCACAACAACAGGTCCGCGCTGGTCCGGGTGCCCATGTACAAGCCGAAGAAAGGCAACGCCACCCGGATCGAGTTCCGGTCACTCGACCCAGCCTGCAACCCGTACCTGGCATTCGCGGTCATCCTCGCGGCCGGGCTCAAGGGGATCGAGGAGGACTACGAGCTGCCGCCAGGCGCCGAGGACGACGTCTGGGCGCTAACCCCGGCTGAGCGGCGCGCCCTCGGCATCGCGCCGCTGCCGCAGAGCCTGTCCGACGCATGCAACGTCATGCAGAACAGCGAACTGGTCGCTGAGACGCTCGGCGAGCACGTCTTCGATTTCTTCTTGCGCAATAAGCGGGAAGAATGGCGGGAGTACCGTCGCCAGGTCACCGAATTCGAGCTCGAACGCTACCTTTCCTCGTTGTAGGGCGGCTGGAACCAGCCCCCCGGGCTGGCCGCGTCGTAGCAACAGGACGCGAGCAAGGATGGCCGTCATACTCGCCCGCCTTGTCTTGCCGCCTGGCTCGAAGCGCGTCGCGGCGCGCCGCCTGCCTCCGCGAGTCGAGCGTATCGGCAGCGACAGCGTTGTTGACCTGCATAGATTCTTCTCGATTCCGGGCGACACCTGGGCACCTCGGGGAACTATCGGTTCATCAACTTCTACCTGCGCTCCGCGCCGATAGGGATCACCAACGACACAATGCTGGTCGTGACCTTCGGCCCCGGGTCCGCATGGCAGCACGGTGGTCCGAGCCGATGCCGAGGTCGTCTGGTACCCGTCGCGAACAGCTGCCGAATATCTGCGAGCCGACGCATTCCAGTCGGCGACGATCAGCGCAAGCTTCCTGAATCCAAAGCCACGGCATTTCGTGAAGATGATCACGTCCAGGCATGCGATCGGCAGGCTCGCCGCGTTGCTGAACGGGCTGCGGGCGACAGATAGCGGCTACGGGTACTGCCCGGCCATCGATGCGATATATTCCGTCACCTTCATCGGCCGCGCAGGCCATCCGAAGGTCGCAGTGGGCGCCTTCGGCTGCGGTGACGATGCTGTTTTTGTGAACGGCAAAGAGCAGCCGAACTTGTCGGATCCAGGAGAGCTCATCAAGGCGCTGCATAAGCTGCTCGGCTTGAGTAAGCGTTACCACTGAGCCAAGCTGTCACGCGTGGTACATGACAGCAACTGGGAGCAGGTCCTGCAAGCCAACGCGGAGCATTACGCGAGAGTCGCCATAACCAACATCGGCAGGGAGTTCCCGTACGACGTGCGGCAGATGATGTCCCGGCCAGGCGACTTC
>DATELR010000199.1:0-6394 GCA_035276345.1 Streptosporangiaceae bacterium
ATCATCGACGTCCCGTTCAGGATATGCATGATCGCACTGGAGAGCTGGCAGCGCACGGGACAGGACGGCGCCCTGCACATCGGGCAAAGCCTGCTGCGCTGGCCGATCGAGCATGATGGCGACTGCGGCACAAGCCGGATCGAGGTTGGCCTGGCCCGGGGACCGCTGCGTCCGCCGCTTCGCATGAGGCTGGACGTCTACCGCTGGTACCCGTCCTCCTCAAGGACCGCCCTCGAACTCATCCCTTGCCAGCGCGTCCGGCCCACCGCGGCCTACTTCCGATCCGGCCACCTTCTGCTGGACTCATTGGCCCAGTCGCTGCCGCAGCACTTGCCGGCGCAACATATTGACCGCGTCCCAGCGGTGCCTCCGACGGAGTGATCGCCCTAACGCACACGCTGCCGGTACCTCCGGCCGACGGCTCGGTTCCTATTCGGTCACCGCCGGTAGCGGGTCAGCTCGCTGGCCGCGGCGGCGGGCACGTGCGCCGTCGGTGCCTGCAGGCGCGAGCCGCTCGCCCCTTCCGGCGTCAGCACCGGACGGCCCGGGGTGTACAACCAGTCCTTGAAGAGCTGATCGAGCTGCTGGCCCGAGATCTTCTCAGCGAGGGCGATGAAGACCGCCTAGTGAGCTGGTACGGCAGGCCTCCGCGTCCCGGCCACTGAATTCACGAGCGCTTCTCGGCGCGGACAACCAGCAGCCACGGAACCTCGCGTTCGCCGCGTTCGCGCAGGTCGGTGATGACCATGCCCGCCCTGAACAGCGCCGCGGTGTACGCGCTGAGCGGCCGGTGCATGCTCACGACGGTGATGCCGAGGCCGTCTCGCTCGAAATGATCTTCGTAACGCCTGGATGTCAGGTAGGGCTGTGACACGACGAACGGCACGGCGCTAACGGTGGCGCTCTCGCAGGCGGAGTCGAACGGATGCACGATCGCGAAACAGAAGACCCCGCCCGGGCGCAGGACGCGGCCGGTCTCGGCGATCGCACCCTCGAAGTCGTCGATGTCAAGCAGGGACATGGACGCCACCGCCAGGCCAACGCAGCCGTCAGCCAGCGGCAGCCTGGCGGCGTCGGCTTGCGCGACCGGCAGCGCGGGCGACCCGGTGACGGCCGCCCGCGCGAGCGTAGGTGACCGCTCGATGCCGAGCACCCGCCCTCCCCTGGCCAGCAGCAGCCGGCCGGCCCGGCCCTCCCCGCAGCCCAGATCCAGGGTCAGGCCCGCGGACTCCGGCAGAATCTCAAGCAGTGCTGGCCAGGTGCCGTCCCAGAAGGCATCGTGATCGGCCGCCCGCGCCCAGGCGATCCAGTCCATGGCGTTGTGTTCCCAGGCGTCAGCGAGGCTCACAATGCCGACCGTAAGCGTGAGCCGGCCGGCGCACCAGGTCTCGCTCACCAAGACCGCCTCGACCGCGCGGGGTGTGTGCTGCGCCGGCTGGTGATCGGCTACTAACGTCAGGACACCGGCTTGGGGCCGGCCTGCGATAGCCGAGCCTACGGACCCGTTTGGGGGCGATCGATGAGGAAGTTGCCGGATCGAGTGTGGAAGCTGCCGCGGCACGAGGACGACGAGGCTGCGGAAGAGGGCATGGGCCGGATCCTGGCGCTGTCCGATGGCGTGTTCGCCATCGCCATCACCCTGCTGATCCTTGAGATCGCCGTCCCGGCCACCACGGGTGACGCTGGCCTGCCGAGAGCGCTGCTGGGGCTTTGGCCGCGGTACCTGGCCTATGTGCTGAGCTTCGTGGTGATCGCCAGGTTCTGGGTGACGCATCACCTGGAATTTCGGCTCATCGGGCGCTACGACGCCGTGCTGGTATGGCTCAACCTGCTGTTGCTCATGTTCGTGGTGTTCTTGCCGTTTCCCACCGCTGTTCTGGGAGCGCACATCGGGTCAGCCGCGGCGGCGGTCTTGTATGCGGCCGCGGTGCTCTTGGCCGGAGCAGCCTCCGCGGCCTACTGGTGGTACGCGTCCGGACGGGGCGGCCTGCTGAGGCCGGACGTCGGGCGCGCGCGGGCAAGGGCGCTGCGCGCGCGCGGCCTGTCCGGACCGGTGTTCTTCGCGCTGACGCTGCCGGTTGCTGCGTTCGCTCCTTATGCCGCGGAAATACTGTGGTTGCTCGTATTCCCACTGACCCGGATCACGTACGCCTGGTTCTTTGCCGGGGAATACCGACAGCAGGCTTAATCCCGCAAGCACCCATATCATGCCGGGTGGCGCGCTTCCTGGCCCTATACGAGGCGCCAGCTGATCCCGAGGCGTTCGGCGTGGAGGGACAGCAACCGCTGCGGTGCTCTCGACCCGGATCCCATCGAGACAACAAGAACTGCATGCGCCACATCGCGTGAGTGCGTCAGGCGGGCGTGCGCGCGATCAGCCGGGTCAGCAGCTGGGTACTCGCCCGGGGCCCGTTGATCTCGAGCCAGGAGACCTTCCGGCCCTTGGCGAGCACGCCGACGAGCAACGGGGTGGCCATGTGGCACGCGCACGACGGCGGCCGGATGACCCATCCGGACCGTCCTGCCAGCTTGAGCGGGCTGGTTAGGGCGAAGGGATAGAAACGTCCCACATGCTCGTGCATGTACGCGACGAAGGCTGTGGCTCCCGGCGAGGCCTGGAATTGCAGAGAGCGGCTGACGACGAGCGTCAGCCGCCGGGACTCACCCTGGAAGGTTCGCTGCCAGCCGCCGACGTAACCCCATCCAGCCAGCCTGGCGGCCAGATGCGGCAAGTTCGAGTCCTTCTGTATGTCCTGGCCGGTGAGCGGCCGAGTGACGACAGCCAGCCCGGCAACAGCCGCGGCCGGCAGGACACCGTTCGGGGTGGCGGCACGGCCTGGTGAACTTCCGCATGCGGTGATGGCAAGGGTCAGCGCCAGCGCCGCGGCGCCTGCTGTCGTCACGATCATCTTCATGTCACGGCGCCAGAATGATGCTGGTTCGCGGTCACCCCGTCACTGAGCACGCGCAAGGCGTTCGCCGGCAGTTGGCACGTGACCGCAAGTCCGGGAGACCATGCCGACGCGGTGCTGTCATCGCTGTTCGGTACCAGGGCGGTCACGGTATCCCCGCTGGCAAGGTGCACCGCGAGCTGTATTCCGCTGCCCAGGTAGACGACATTCGTCACCATCCCAGGTATCCGGTTCGGCCCGGTGACGTCGGCGGCTTCGACAAT
Organism: Streptosporangiaceae bacterium; assembly: GCA_035276345.1. Taxonomy (GTDB): domain Bacteria; phylum Actinomycetota; class Actinomycetes; order Streptosporangiales; family Streptosporangiaceae; genus Chersky-822. The sequence goes on from DATELR010000199.1 coordinate 3,176, forward strand.
GACCCGTTCCGGCCGTATCACGACCTTCACCGCACCTCGCCGGGCGGTATCGCCGCGCCGTACCTCCACCGAGATCCCGTTCGCCAGCCGTACCTCGGTGGCGTCGCCGTTCGGGCCGACGGCGGAAGCGTCCATCAGGTTCGAGATGCCGAGGAAGTCGGCGACGAAGGCGTTAGCGGGTTCCTCGTACAGGTCCCGTGGCGATGCCGCCTGCTCGACGCGGCCATGGTTGATGACGGCGATGCGGTCGCTCATCGTCAACGCTTCCTCCTGGTCGTGGGTCACATAAACGAACGTGATCCCGACGTGTGTCTGCAGCTGTTTCAGCTCGACCTGCAACTGGCGGCGGAGCTTGGCGTCGAGCGCTCCGAGCGGCTCGTCAAGCAGGAGCACCGCGGGCCTCAGCACCAGGGCGCGTGCCAGCGCGACCCGCTGCTGCTGCCCGCCAGACAGCTGGCCAGGCTTCCGCGCCGCGAGGTCGGAGAGCTGCACAAGCTCCAGCGCCTCGCCCACCCGGCGCCGGACCTCGTCCCGGGGCACATGCGCCCTCCGGAGGCCGAATGCCACGTTGTCGAAGACCCGCAGGTGCGGGAACAGTGCGTAGCTCTGGAACACCGTGTTGACCGGCCGTTTGCTGGGGGGCGTCTTCGCCATGTCCCGGCCGTCGAGGAGTACCCGGCCGGAGGTCGGTTGTTCGAAACCAGCGATCAGCCGCAACGTCGTGGTCTTGCCGCATCCGGAGGGGCCGAGCAGCGAGAAGAACCCACCCGACGGGATCTCGAGGTCGATGGAGTCCACGGCGGCGAGCTGCCCAAAGTGCTTCGTCAGTGAGACCAGGCTGATGTGCCCCTTTCCCTGTCTCTGGGCCTGCGCTGCCATGGCGTCCGTCATCGTGGTCCCCCTAGCTCGGCCCGGCAGTCGCGAACATGGGCTCGGCGGCCTCGCCGTCCGGGCCAGCCGACTCGCCGGCGGGGCTGGCGTTTGCCCCCACCAGCCTGCGCTCGGCCCACCGGCGTCCACCTTCTGCCAGCACAACGAGCAGCAGTGATCCCGCGATGATGATGGCGCCGATGGCGATGACCTCCGGCAGCAGCGCCGGAGTCCGGGCGCTCGCGTACAGGAAGATCGGGTACGTCGGCTGGCCGGATGGTGCCAGGAACGACGCGATGGCAAACTCGTCGAAGCTCGTCACAAAGCAGATGATGGCGCTCGACACGAGAGCGGGGGTGAGCAGCGGCAGCGTGATGTAGCGCAGGGCCGCGAAGCCGGAGGCACCGAGGTCGAGAGCCGCCTCGTTCATCGCCGGGTCAAGCGACCGAAGCCGGGGCAAGATCACAAGGATCGCGAAGGGCAGGGCTATCACGGAGTGCCCAAGAACCACCGCGACCAGGGTCGGCTGGGCGCTGACCTCCTGCACCAGGATCAAGAGCCCGACCGCGAGACAGATATACGGCACCACGAGTGGCAGCAGCAGCACCGCCAGCGCAAGCGAGAGCGCGCGCCCTCGCAAGGCCAGCAGGCCCAGCGACGCCATGATCCCGAACGCGGTGGCGATCACCGCGGCGACCAGTGCGATGACCACGCTTCTGACGAGCGCCGTCGTGAGCTCGCCATTGCTGAATGCCTGCCGGAACCAGTGCGTGGAAAAGCCGGACAGCGGCAGGGTCGGGATCGTGCTCTTATTCGCCGAGAAGACGACCAGTACGACCAGCGGAATAAACAGGAACGTGACGAAGGCCCAGAAATAGATGCCGAGCCCCACCGTCGCGAGGCGGCTGACAGGTCTCATTGTGCACCCCCCGTCCCGGTGCGCAGGTCTGTCCTGAGAAAGCGGCCGAACACGAGCGTGAGGACGACCACGACCACGATCAGCGTCATGGCCAGGACCGAGCCGTAGTTCCATGCGGGCGAGTTGCTGAAGAACGCCTGGATTGAGTTACCAAAGAGCTGGTTGTTCGGCCCGCCGACGAGCAGCGGAGCGATGAACTCTCCGGTGGTCGGGATGAGCACGAACACAAAGCCCGCGATGACGCCCGGGAGGCTGAGCGGGAACGTGACCCTCCAGAATGTCGCGGCCCGGCTGGCACCGAGGTCGGCGGCCGCCTCGGGCAGCCGGTGGTCCATGTTCTCAAGCACCACGAAGATCGGCAGGGCGACGAAAGGTATCCAGGTGTAGAACAGGACGAGCGCGATGGAAAAGTTCGAGTAGATCAACCAGGAGATCGCATCGCCGTTGGGGCGCAGGTGCAGCGTCCACAGCAATGAATTGATGACGCCGTTATTGTTCAGCATGATCTGCCACGCGATGACGCGGAGGAGGTAGCTGGTGAAGAACGGGGCCAGCAAGACAAGCAGCAGGGCATAGCGGCGCCGCCGGGCCACGAACGACAGGTAGTAGGCGAGCGGGTAGGCCGCGGCGGTTGTGATCACGGAGACGAACAGCGTGATCTCCATGGAGTACACAAAACGGCTGCGGAATGCACTCCCGCCGCCGGTCAAGAAGTCCTTCCAATCCATCAGGGAGAACGCAGTCGGAACGCCGGGGATGTTCGTTCGCAGCCCCACGCTGTAGAGACCCACGAAGGCCACGGGCAGGATCAGCAGCACCGCTACAAAGAGCAGCGGGGGGAGCACAAGCGCGCCCTTGCCCGGGTGCCACACTCTCCCCCGAGACCGGCCGCTGGGAGCGGCGCGCCCGTCAGCAGTCATCACGCGCACCGGTGCCGCTGTTCAGCCAGCCTGCACCTCCTGCCAGGCCACCTCGAGCTCGGCCCGGTTCGGCGACCAGCTCTGCAGGTGGACGTCCGGCGCCGCGATCGCCCGCGGGTCACCGAGCTTCAGCGCCGCGACCAGCGTCTTGTCATGGATCTCGGACGGCTTTACGGTGTCGTTTGCCGTTCCGTAATAATAGAGGTTGGTCATCTGCGCGCACGCGTTGTGATTAATAAACGATTCTACGTAGTTGTGCGCGTGATAGTAGTTCTTGGTATGTGCGCCCAGCATGAACCCGCACAGCCACGACAGCCGGCCCTGGCTCGGGTTCAAGAACGAGACAGGAACGCCTGCCTTCTTCATTGCCACCTGGGTGTCCTGCCAGGAATACGCGATCCAGATCGTGCCCGATTTAAACGCGGGCTGCATCTGGCTGTACTCGCTTTCCCAGTAGAATTTGTTTAGCGGCTTCTGCGTCATCAGGGAAGACTTCGCCTGCTGCACCTG
>DATELR010000200.1:0-40088 GCA_035276345.1 Streptosporangiaceae bacterium
GATGAACCTCGACGTGGCTTCGCTGACGCGGATCGACAACTTCGAGAACGGCTCGGCCCTGCTGCGGTCGCTCAACGACACCTCCCACCTTGACAAGCCCCGCCGCCGCTTCTTCTGACCGCCGCCGAGGCGACCGCCACCGAGGCCGGCGCAGGTGGGTGTCAAAGTGACAGCGATGACCTCAAAACGCAATGGATGAGACATCCATGCCGCGTTATCGGGCTTGAGCTCGGCGAGTGCTGGGGGTTGCGGCCTAAAATGGAGAGAGCGGGTGAGCTGGCCGGGCGGCCGCGTTGGTTCCGGTTCGCCGGGGTCAACGAGGAAGGTCCGGGCTCCGCAGGGCAAGGTGGTCGGTAACGCCGACCCGGGGTGACCCGCGGGAAAGTGCCACAGAAAACAAACCGCCGCTGGGCTTCGGCCCGGCGGTAAGGGTGAAACGGTGGTGTAAGAGACCACCAGCGCCGCAGGTGACTGCGGCGGCTCGGTAAACCCCACCTGGAGCAAGGTCAGAAGGGCGTGCCGCGTAAGCGGCGCGCCTGCGCGAGCGATCGAGGGCGGCCCGCCCGATGCTCGCGGGTAGACCGCATGAGGCTGTCGGCAACGGCAGCCCTAGATGGATGGCCGTCGGCCCGCGCAAGCGGGTGCACAGAACCCGGCCTACAGGCCAGCTCACCCGCCGCCCAGCTCTGACCTGGACTTTCTCAAACATCGCAGGCCCAATGCTGGTTCTGTTCCGTCTGTTTCCGCCCGGGCACGGGCGGCGCGATTTCCGCGCGCCGTCAGTCTTGCTATTGGTATGCCGTGTCCTGGGTGACGATGAGTTGTTGGGTGTCCGGGGTGTCGCTGTTGCTAGGGAGCCGCACGTTGCGGATGGGTGCGGTGGCGGACCAGGTGGGTACGACGTTCAGGTTTGCGTAGCTGGCTGCGACGAACAGGTAGCGGTCGTCGGGTGACAGGTCGAATGCGCAGCATGAAGCAATCCGCGTCGCCCGGTTCAGGACCACCCGTCCGGCGGCGACGTCGAGGATCTTGACGCGTCCGGGCCCTGGAACAGCTGGTGCCCCGCCGGCGGCCGAGGGTACCTCCATTGAGAATTTCCGGAAGGTGGCCTTGGATATTTCCATCCAGGCCAGGTACGGGCCGTCCGGGGCCACGACAGGATTGCGCCAGATGACGTCGCCGGCAGCCAGTGGGAGGGTGATCCGCATGGTCGTGCCGGTCGACAGGTTCGTGATCTCAACCGATGACACGGCCTGCCCTGCTGCTGACCTGGATTGCCACGCCAGGTACCGATCTGAGGCACCGTAGATCCAGACGGGATCGATGCGGTAGGTCCGGACGACCTTGCCGCTCGCCGGGTCCCACAGCTGGACCGGAGCTTCGGACGACTGCTGAAACGTTGCTGGCATCCGCGCGGCGTTCGCGGTCGCAGTCGGCACGGAGATAAAGCCGCCCGGCACTGCGGCGATGAGCCACCGCTTGCACGGCGCGGCCACCGGCCCCGCGATGCGATGGCCAGTCACGGACATCTCCGTCAAGGTGCAGTGACGCGGCCTGGCCGCGTGGATGGGACCACCGAAGGCCGCACCGCGGATCCAGAACCTGCCCGGCTGGCTGGCCGGATAGACCGCGATCGCGCGGCCGAGCCGGACATAGCCGCCGCCCGGACGGAACGCATATGCCACACCGTCCGCCGCCTTGCTGTTCTGGGCCTGCTCCGGCAATCCGGTAACGGCCGCAAGGTACTGGCCGTTGACTGTCCATGGGTAGGCAGTCACACCCCGCCCGGGCGGCCCAGGAACCCTCGACACTGTGCCAGCAGAGCCGCGGAACACGTCGAGCCTGGCAGGAGTCTCCACCGGGCCGGCGCCGCCGGGCGCAACAATGACCCAGTTGTCAGCCGTTACCGGCCGGCCGAAAGGATTCGACTGCGGAACCGAGGCCGCCGGCCCAGCCGAACATCCGCATGCCGCGACCGCGCATACTGCCAGGACGCTCCGAAGGCGAATCACTTGAAGGCCATAACCGATCGTCTCCGCGAATGCAGTGAGCCGGCCCGACGCAGCATGGTCTCATCTGTTCGACTTGCGGCGCCAGGTCTGTGGCTAGTCACCTATTGCTACGTGGTCAATCCCGCGCTCCATAGAGCCGGCGACGCCACGCGGATTCTGGCGCGCCCCTGCAGCAAAGGTTCGGTCTAGTCGTTACGACGATTGGATGTGAGGCAGCTACGCGGCGCTACGGTTCCGGAAGTTCTTCGCATCCGCTGTGCACGCGCAAGACCTTTGCTACCAGCTGCCGCCTTCGCCGGGGACGAGCTATGAAATGGGTGATCACGACTGGAGCGACTGCGACGGCGGCCAGGATCGGAAGAATCAGGTGGTGGCCGTCCAACAGCACCGACATCAGCGCGAATGCTAGTGGCGGGATGCTGCCGAGGCCGCCGACAATGTAGTCGAACACGATCGTCGGCATTGGCAGCCGCTTCTCGAGAACCGCTGAGGCCAACCCGGATACTGCCTCCTGGAGGCGCGGATCGCTGACCGCCGCCCCGCCCGCGGTAGCCGCCTTGACGAGGTCGCGATCCCGGCTCGTGAGTTGATAGCGGTTCGCAAGCCATTTCCCCGCCACGTCGAACCGATGGGGCGGCTCGTCGCTTGGAGTTAAATCCGCATCGTAGGAGCGGTCTGCACGGCGCTCGGCCAGCAGGCGGTCGTATTCCGCCTGCACCTCTGGTTTCAGATCAGTCCGACTCAGGCTGTAGCGAAGCGCATAGGCGGCTTCCTGCTCGGGCGTCAACCTCATCGTAAATCGGCACCTTCCGGGCATTTGCCAGGAGGCTATCGCAGCCGTTCACGTCGCCCAAGCCCGTTGCGGAATCTTCGTCACCAGACGGCCCACGCTGAAGCTGGCCAGGGTTATTCATCTGGAATACGGTGGGACGCCGGCACTGATTGCGATGGAGCCCGCGATGCAAGAACTGCGTGTCGTCACCAATGCCGATCGCCGTGACCTGGGGGAGCAGCTTGCCGCGGTGTTCCGGCCGGTGTGGCCCGAGTTCATTTTGCACGACCCGGTGGATGCTGAGTACGTCAGCCGGGTTGAAAGCTACTTCGAGCGTTACGACGTAATGCTGCTTGATGACGAGGATCAGATTCTGACGGGTGGCTGGGGAGTGCCGGTCCGGTGGGATGGCACGGCCGGGGACCTGCCCGAGGGTTACGACGACGCGATGGTCCGCGCGGTCACTGGTCACGAAGCATCGGTGCAGCCCGACACGCTGTGCATCATGGCAGTAGCGGTCCGGCCGGGTTACCAGGGGACCGGCCTGGCGGGTAAGGCTCTGGGGGCGCTGCGCGAACGGGCCGGTTCAGGAGCTCTCGAGCGCGTGATCGCGCCGGTCCGCCCGACACTCAAGAGCCGGTATCCGCTGACTCCGATGGAGAACTTCGCCCGCTGGACACGTGCCGACGGCATGCACCTTGACCCGTGGGTCCGTGCTCATCAGCGGCTGGGCGCCACCATCCTCGGCCCTGCACTGCGGTCGATGACGATCACCGGCACGGTCGCCGAATGGGAGGCCTGGACTCAGATGACCTTCCCGGAAACGGCCGAGTACGTCGTCCCGGATGCACTCGGCCTCGTCCAGATCGACCGTGAGCACGACTGCGGAACTTATGTTGAGGCCAACCTGTGGATGCGTCATGCCTAACTCCCCCGCTGCCTCACCGCAGCAGACGCACTAGGAGCACGTGCAAGTTGCGAGTGTCGCTCGGAATGTCGGCTCGCTGCATCTGATCGACCTGCCAACCGGAGAAGGTGTCGAGTATGACGCTCTCGTCGATGTCATTCCGTACGTCCGCAGCGCGAAGGGAAGCTCTGAGCAGGAGCTTGCCGCCCGGCCGCAGAACCCGGCGCATTTCTGCCGCGTATTCAGACCTGTTCTCGGCAGCGAGGTAATGGAAGCAGCCGCGATCGAGGCAGGCGTCGATCGTCGAGGACTGCAGCGGAGTATGCAGCAAGTCTGCACGCAGATATGCGGGGCCAGGGTTGCGGACGGCGGCGGTGGCGAGGGCGACGGCAGAGAGGTCTATGCCCGTGACGCGCCATCCCAGTCCATGTAGATGTGCTGCTTCACAGCCGAGTCCGCATCCGACGTCAAGAGCGCGACCGGGAGAGGCCAGCCAGTCATCCCTGAGCGCTGCTAGCAATTCCGGCGACGGACCGGACAGGTGCCACCATCGGTACGTGCCATCGGCATAGTGATCGCTCACCGAGGACAGTCTGCCGCTATCGAGCGAATCTAGGCGCCTTTGGTGGCCTTGGCTGCGCCCCAGAGTGATCCGGGATTGGCGCGTCGTGGATGCTTGCGCAGCACAGCCTCGTACAGGTCCGCCGGCGAACTCGTCTGCGCCGCGGCCTCATTGAAGTCGTTGAGGTATCTGATCGACTCGTCGATGTCGACCGAGTCGTCGGTTCCGTCGGGTTGCTTGTGGCCAGCGACAACGTGCTCCGGGTGCAGGTCCTTCAGCGTGGCAAGCGTCTCGATCCACTCCCGGCGCGAGGCGGCGTCCGTCTCCCCGAGGTACATGTGGGTCCGGTCGTAAACGACGTCGCCAGCGACGAGCAGCCGCAGACTGGGGCTCCACAGCACGCTCGTCGCCATCGTGTCCGTGTGCCCGGTTTCGATCACGAAGAGCTCGTGATCCTCGATCGGAATGGTGTTGGCGGTGAGCTCAGTCGGAATCACTGGCTGCGGGACCTGGCCGGGGAAGAGCTTGCCGAAGAAGTCGTTGCGGTACTTGTCGCCGGCCTCGCGGCGTGCCTCGGCGACGGTTCCCGCCTTCGCAACGGCAACGGCGCCTGGGAAGGCCCGGAGCACCTGCCCAACGCCGTAGACATGGTCGCCGTGTCCGTGGGTCAGGAAGATGTGGGTCAGGTTCCGGTTGCGCGCCTTGAGCCAGTCGATGAGCTGCTCGTTCTCCTCGATCGTGAGGAAGGTGTCAACCAGGACCGCGTCGCGGTCACCGTAGATCAGCGTCGCCGAATTCGCGACCCAGCGCAGGTCGTCGTTGTCGCCTGACGGCACATCTCGCGTTAGACCCTGCCTGCGCAAGACAAGCGTCTCGTATCGAAGTTCAGACATCGTCGCCCGCAATCCCGATCTCGAGTTCGACGGTGTCGTACCCGTCCGCCTGGTCGGCCGAACAGCAGAGTGCGCAGGTGGCGGATAGGGCGGGACTCTCGCTTACAGATGGCTCCGGATCGCCTGGGCGAGACTTGCCTGGCTGGCGTCGTCGACGTCGAGCACGCCGTTCTCTGCCATGAGCGCGTGGAGCTGCTGCTGCCGGTAGGGCACGCCCGGCGGCAATGGCGCGATGTGCCAGTGCACGTGGGTGTTGCCCTGCTGGCTGCCCAAGCAGAGACTGTACATCCGCTCAGTAGGAACCGACGCTGAGACCGCTCTGGCCACCCGGTGTACGATCCGCTGGAATGCTAGGAACTGTTCCTCGCCGAGATCAGCTACCCAGTCCTCGACATGCTGTTTGGGTGCGACCAGGCAGTGGCCGAGCAGGGTCGGATAGCGGACGAGGAAAGCAATTGTGGCGGCATCCTCGTAGATATCGTGGTGAGAATAGTCAGGGTGCCCGGCCAGGATTGCACAGACAAAGCACGGACCTTCCCGGGTCCGGCGCTCATACGCCGCTACATCAAACGGCACCTTGCCCGGCTGCAGGTTGTCCATCGCAGCATTGTCGCTGCGATCAGCCCTTGGCAGCTAGCTCGCGTGCCAGATCGACCACGGGTCGCCACGGGGCATCGTGCACCGCAGTTCTGCGAGGCATTTCCCTGGACAGAAGCCACTCACTTACCAGGCGGAAGATGATCGCACGAAGCAGGTACTGACCGAAGTTGTCGATGTGATAGACGTCATTAAGAATCTGGCTGTCTGCGTTTTCCCAGAGAAGCGCGTCGGCGATCACGATCGCTGACGCGTAGGAAGCAGGCCGCCAGTAGGGCGAGAAGTCGATGATCGCTGGCGGGAGCTTGTCGTCGAACAATACGTTCCCGCAGAGGTCACCGTGTATGAGCTGGTCGGGGGCTTCCACCGGACGAATCGAATCTGCCAGCAACGGAAGGTGCCGGACTTCGGAGAACTCGGCGCAAGGTATCTCGGCCCACGCGACGCGGTCGGCGATTGCCCACGCTCTGGATCGCTTGTCAAGGAAGCGCGGCTTCGGAATCCCGACTAGCGCACGATGGAAGCGCGCTCCGACGGAGATGATCTCCAGCCAGCGGCCAGGGTCCTGAGTGCCAGAGACGAATTCCGTGGCGCACCACCCGTCGACGCACAGCTGGCCGTCGCCAGCGGGCCGCAGCATGGCGATCCGGAATCCATCGGCAACGATCCGGCGGTAGATGCTCGCCTGCCACGCCATCTCCTCAACCTCGCGATCAGCCGGCTTGAGCACCAGATCGCCGGCCCGCCACGACGTACCCTCGCCGCCTTCTAGCGCGACAGGGATGTGCCCCGCCACGCCGAAAGCCTCGAGCACCTGGCTCGGCGGTGCTATCGGCACGACCCGTCCATCCATTGCAGCCAGATGCCGTGGCCGTCGGTGAACCCCAGCGGCGTCCGGCCGTCCTGAAGCAGCAGGAATGCGCCATCGTGCTCAGGCTCGGCAGGCAAGCGGGCAGGTGCCCCGGCGACGACACCAGGTGCCTCGTTGGATAGCCAGACAGCCCCAAGGCTCCTGACTGCATCGGCGAAACGGGGCCGCTCATGCGCTGGGACGTAGGCGAGCACCGCCGAGTGATAGATGACCAGCGTTGCCTCCGGCGGTGCCTGAGCGGCAAGCGCGGGCAGGTCAGTCAGGAGGTCACCGCGGTAGACGGCAGGCGGGTCGCGGCGGGCCGAAGCGATCGCGGCATCGAGTCGCTGCAGGCGATCTCGTTCTCCCGGCCATACCAGGCATGACAGCCAGTGCACGTCAGCTTCGCTGGTGACGTCCAGCGGATTCAGGTCCAGCCCAGCCCGCCAGACGATGGCCGGTATCCGCTCAGGCACTGGCGGGGGGACGCTGCCGAGCGGCGCGCAACGCAGCACAGGGGCATCTGGATCAGATCCGTTCAGTAGCGTGCCATCGTAGTCGTAGGAGTAGCGGTCGAACATGAGCGTGAGCCCGGCGCTCGCGCCGACCTCGATCAACGCGAGCGGCTCAGGGAGCCTGGCGAGCGCTGGCAAGATCGTGGCACATCGCGCTGCCTCATTGGTCTGCGTCCGGCGGGCGAGCATGACCTGCACGAGGCCGTCTGAGTCGTGGCGCACGAGCGCCCGCAGCTGGTCGATCGACGGCGGCTCGCCCAGAAGGTATCGCGCCGCGGCGAACAGCAAGTTTGGCTGCCGTTTCTGCCTGGGCAGTGACTGCAGGAATCCCAGCACGGCCCCATCTGCGGCAACCGACTCTGCCAGCAGTTCGTAGGCAGGCGAGCGGCCCCGGGCCTCCCGTGCGAATGCCCGGTAATTTTCCGCGGTGCCGAGCCGGGAATCGTCGCCGCTCATGGACACAACGGACACCAAGTAAGGTGTACCGGCCCGCTAGCGCGGGTCAGCCCGATCGACGTTGAGATGCCGGACAGCGGACATGAGCCATCGGCCATCCGGCTTGGCATCCTGGTGTTCTGGAACGACATACCGCAACGAGAACTGCGTGATCACGCGCTGGCCGCCCTCCAGATCGCCGTAGAGCAAGCTCAGCAGCATAATGTCGCCGACCTCGATCGCGGCGCGCACGGCCTTGAATATCTCGGTGTCATGATCGCGGAGCGCGCCTTGCCACACGCCGTTGTCGCCAGGCGCGATGTAGATGTCCCGCTGCTGATCGGTGAAGTCCTCGAGAGGCGGATGCGCCCTGTCGGTGGGGCGTTCCAGCAGGATGTGCCAGCCGTGCATGACCGCGAGGCCAGTTCCGACATTGCGCACCATCGCCGCTAGGTAGATAGCAGAATCGGAGACGCGGAGACTTGCGCCGCTGCCACGCACCTGCAGCCAGTTGCCTTCGGCGAACTGAATCTTCTGCTCAGGATCTTCCATCCGCGAGCCGACCAGCAACGGGCGCTGTCCTGCGAGCAGCGATCGCTCGGCGATCCTGGCCGCCCGCTCGGCCGTCCGTGCGGACTTGTTCGCTGACCTGATCGACGCGAAGGTCGCCACGGCCAAGATCAAGGTGCCGCCGGCAGTTGCGAGCGACGATGCGGTTGCCCAGTCGATCACCGGCGAAATCCTAACGTTCCGGTCGGCTCAGGTGATACGTCACATGTGGTCTGAGCGGATCACCGACTTCAATCCGCGGATGATCGAACCTCGCAACTTCGCTAAGCCCGATCCGTCGCATGACCGCCTGGGACGGCTCGTTGAGTACCGCGGTCATGGACCAGATCTCCGATAGGCCTACTCCGCGAAAGGCGACATCCAGGGCGGCTTTGGCAGCCTCAGTGGCATAACCAAAATGCCAGGCATACTTCGCCAACCTCCAGCCGACCTCGACGCCGCCGGCTCCCGGAACGTCATCGGGCATCGGGTTCAGCCCGGTAAAGCCAATGAACTGGCCGGTCTCGGCGACCTCAAGCGCCCACAGGCCGTAACCCTGGCGCTCGAATCGGGCCTCGATTACCTCGACGAGCGCGTCGCTCGCGGCCCTCGTCATGGTTGCAGGGAAGTACGTCATCGTTTCCGGATCGCCATTGAGCGCCGCGAACGGCTCACGGTCCGAGTCGAGCCAGCGACGCATCAGCAATCGGTCGGTCCGTACCGTGTCGAAACGGGCCGGTGCAGACATCTGGTCCTCCTAGCTGCGACGACTGCGGGCCGATACAGAATGGAGGGGATTGTGAATTCCGTCAAATGGGTTAAATCACGCCCTTGAACCGGCTACTGTGGGTGACAGCATCGAGCTTTCAGCAGTCGCCGCCTGGCCGATCCGGCTCAAGAGTCGATATGTCGACTTTCCAGTACAGCAGTCAACGAGAATGCCGGGCGCCGATCGGGATGACCGGCACCCGGCAACTCGGGCATCGTCGTGTTGTTAACACTGAGGATTCTGCATGATCGGCCCCACGAATGCTCCGATCGTGCCGGGAGCGACCGACCCGTACTGAGCGTCACCGCCGAAGTCGTTGCCGTTCGGCATGTTCCCGAACTCCCATACGCAGTCTCCGCTGACGTTGGCCTGGGTGAAGTACGGATAGAAGTGGCCTGGCCCCTTAGGTGGCAGCACGCACCCGGAGCCGGTCGTCAGGTCGCACGCGGTGTTGAACTCGGTCGCGCTCGCGTCAGTCATGAACTGAATCTGGCTGTACCGATGGCCGCCTGCCGTAATCGGCTGTTCTTGCAGGAACGGTGCAGGGAACGGGCCAGGCTTTGTCGAGTTAGGCCAGTTCGCGCGGTAGGAGGTGCCGTCGTAGTCGAGGTCGCCGATCGCGTTGAAGAAGACGTCACACCCGGTCACCAGATTGGGCGGCGCGAGACCGCCGTGCGTGTCGCCGGCCTTGAAGCACGGCGAGTCATTAGGCTCCAGCGTGCCGTCCTTGTGCGCCTCATACGGCCCGATGCAGTGCCGGTAGAAGACGTCTTTGACCTTGTTAACGGTGAGGCTGCCCTTGCCGGTCACCGAAGTACAGGGCTCGAAGTGGCCGATCTCGTACTGGTCGTTGATCATGTAGGGCCCGATGCCCCACGGGATGATGTTCCGCGCTCTTGCCGTGGAGTATTCAGGCTGGAAGTTGAACTTGTGGCCCTTGCAGGTGAACGGGCTGGTGTTCATGAATCCATTCGCGGCTGAAGCGATCATGAAACCACTCTGCCCGGATGTGAGGTCCGTTTCTCGCACCTCCAGCGCATGACCGCCGGGGATTTTTGCGTCATACATATGGACCGTGATCTTGTCACCCGGATTCATCAGCAAGGTCCGCTTGTTAGGCGTGAAGGTTGCGTCATTAGACAACTGCGGGCTCGGGGGACCTGGCGGGACGCCATCGCGCTGGACGAAGGCGAAGTTCACCGGCTCCACACAGTTGTTGTTGCACGGCCCTGAGCCGTTTCCTGTGCACTCGAGGCTGTCGATGTTCAGCGCCGAGCACCAGTGCGTGTTGTCACAGCTAATGCTGTCTGTAAACGGCGCGAAGCCAGGCGGATAGAACTGCAGCTCGACAAACGCCGCTCCGCCGCCGGGGAAGGAGCCGCGAGGTGCATTGCCGTCCGATCGCGGCTGGCACGATAGCAGCGGTGCCGAGTTCGGGTCGCAGACCGTCATGGAGAACCACGGAGCTATCGACAGCTCGAACCAGTGCGTGCGGTCCTTTCCCGGAGTGCTGACGGAGGGGCGCCTGCCAGGGTCCCTGGGCAGTGTCTCGGTCATCGAGAAGTTGTTACCTGAGCCCGGCTGGCTGGACAGGAACCGCACCGATGGCTCGTCGTGCCCGATGTAGTGGCCGTTCTCGTAGAACCTGCCGCCCCACGACCCCCTTGGGTCCTGGCACATCACCGCCCGCTTGGCCGGGCGCTGGATCGGGCTGAGGCCGTTGCAGTCCAGCTCGCCTACTGCCCGCGGCTTGATCGTGCCCGGATGAGCGATGGCCGGCCTGGCCGGACCGAGCTGGTGAGCACCAGCACCAGGATGGGCGGTCGCAGCGGTCGCGAGACCCTGCGCACCGATTGAAAGCGCCGCACCAATCGTCAGAATCGCGAAGGCTGTGAGCCGGCGGAACTTGCGGGCAGTGCGCATCGCATTCTCCTCAGGTGGGTTCGCATACGAACACTACTCACGGGATAGTTGCAATGCTGGCAACTGACCGGCGTGGCTAAAAGCGAATTGATGCTGAACTCCTATTGCTGTTAGTGGCCGTCGCCGCTAATAAGTCGAAATGGCTCTCAGGGCAGCCACCACGTCTGGTTCTTCGCGTTGACGCATCGGGTCGCGTTCACTTGGGTGCCGGCAGTCAGACTCGAGTTCGGGTCAGTCAGGCATTTCCCGTTTGCCGCGTTCCGCAGTTCGTCACGTCCAGCCACGCTCCACTGCTGGGTCTTCTGCGACGCGCAGTGGCGCAACACAATGCCGGGCGACGCCGCCGATGTTGACGAGATTGCGGCGCAGAGCGAGCCAGACCTTAGCTTTCCACCGGTGACCGTCCAGCGCTGGATCGCGCCGCCCTTGCCGCAGTTCGCGATGACGACCTTAGCGCCAGAGACGGACTGCGCCTGGAGGCACTCGCCGAGCTCGGCACTGGCGACCGCGCCCACGGTTAGCTTGGTGACGGCGCTTTGAGCTCCGTCGATGTACTTCGCGTAGGTGTTCTGATCGTAGGACGACCATGGCACGAAACTGGTCCCTCGGCTGGAAGCCAGGTAGGCAACGCTGGCGTTGCAGACAGGATCGAAGGCGCATGTGTCGGTTGTGCTCGACGCCGTCTGGCTGTTCAGCTGCCAGAGACCGCGGTCGTATGACGTCGTCCCAGCTGGGCACTTGATCGGCTGCCCGGCGACGTACTCGCCCTGTCCGACGACCTTGCCGTTTTCGTCGCAGACGTAGACCTTCGGATCTCCGGCGCTCTCGGCAACGCAAATAGCCGTCGCAGTGACCAGATCGCCCGCGAAGTAGCCATTGTTGGCCCAGCCGGCCCTTGCCGCGTACTGGGCACAGGTGGCCGATGCAGTCGCAACAGTTGCGGCTGATCGTGGACCTGGTACCGCCAGCGGCGCGATCATCGGCGGGCGGTTTCCGGCCGGGGCTGCCGCGGCCATCGGCGCTGAGGAAGAACCTGCCGAGCCGGTTTCCGTGCTCGACGCGTATGCGGGGAGGCCGATTGCCAGACCGCCGATAGTTAGCGGGATCGCGATCTTGGCGGTTAGGGAAAATCGAGCACGAAACCATCTAAGTCGGTTCAGTCGTCTCATTTCCAAAACAGTACCGTAATTACCGATCCCAGAGGAACTGTATCGGCATGCGGGACCGCCAGCCAGTGCGTTGCCTGCTGGCGGTCGAAATGCCTGTCAGACGCGCTCGAACGTGACCTGGTCGATCGGCGCGAGGTCGATCGACACGGCCAGCACCTCGCGCTTGATCCACTCTGCGTACTCGAGCAGATCCGCGTCGGAGGACGGCAGTGACAGCACGATCCGGTCGGACAGGCCGAGCCCTCGCTCCTTGCGCATGGTATTGACCTGATGGATCAGCTCATAGACGCGGCCCTCGCGGCCCAGCTCGTCATCCAGGGTGGTGTCCAGCGCCACCGTCAGGCCATCTTCGCCGACAACCTCCCAGCCCGCTTTCTCGAGCCGCTCAACGAACACCTCGTCTGGCTCCAGTACGAAGTCCAGCACCTCGAAGCTGCCGCCTTCGAGCTCGCGGAACTCGCCAGCGTCGAGCGCCGCTTTGACCAGCGGCATGCTTGCGCCGAGCCGCGGCGCGACCTTGCGGAAGTTGGGCTTAACCCGCAGTCCGGCGGTCTCGATCCGCTCCTGGATGACCTGCTTGACGCGCAGTTCGTCCGCGATCTCTTCGAGATGGCCATCCAGCCCTTCGGCGCCCTCGACGACCAGCGTCCGCAGCGGCTGACGGGTCTTGATCTGGACGTTCGCCCTGGCCCTGCGGCCGAGGTCGACAACCTTGCGCACCGCGGCGACGCTGCTGACCAGTTCGTCGTCGACCACTCCGGCCTCCGGCCAGCCAGCTAGGAAGATGGATGCTGGCGCATCGGGGCAGACGGCCACGACCAGCGACTGCCACATGTGCTCGGCGAGGAACGGGGTGATCGGCGCGATCACCCTGATCGACTGCACGAGCCCGGTCCACAGCGTCCGCAGAGCTGCGTCCTCGCTGTTCCAGAACCGGCGCCTGGACCGCCTGATGTACCAGTTCGAGAGGTCGTCCAGGTAGGACTCGAACGCGCGCAGCACGTTGACGGTCAGGTACTGCTCGTATCCGCTCGTCGTGTCTTCGATCAGCCTCGCGGTCCTGGCGAGTAGCCAGCGGTCCAGGGCCTGCATGCCGGGCCAAGGATCACCGGCAGATGTGGTTGGCGTGAGGTCGGCGATCGACGGCGTGAACTCCGATGTGTTCGCGTACTGGGCCATGAACGAGACGCTGTTCCAGAGCGTCAGCAGCTTGCGCTGGATTTCCTTGCCGGGACCGAACCCGAACAGCAGGTTCTGGTTCGGCGGCTGAGCGCTGTACTGCCAGCGCATGACGTCGGCTCCCATCCGGGCGAACGCCTCTTCCGCGCTGATCGCATTGCCCCACGAGCCGTGCATCTCGCGGCCGCGCTCGTCCAGCATCTTCTCGTAGCCAAGCACCTTGCGATACGGCGCGCGGCCGGTCAGGGTCACCGACATGAACAGCTGCGAGTAGAACCACAACCTGATCTGCTCGCGCATCTCCGAGACCCAGTCGGCTGGGAACCATTCCTCCCAGTACGGCTCATCGGGGAGGTCGGCGGTTGTCAGCCCCTTGGCCGCGCCGGTCGCGTACCCCTCCTCAGTGAACTTGCCGTTCTCCCAGCCAAGCGTCGAGAAGGGCACGATCCCGGCGTCAAGCCAGACGTCGCCGACCTCGGAGATCCGCTGCACCTCCTCGCCGCATTTCTCGCACCGGATCTTGACGGCGTCGATCCACGGCCTGCGCAGCTCCTTGAGGCCCTGGACGGTGGCCGGGTCGACAGCGCGCTCGGCAAGCTCGGCCCGCGAGCCGATCACGTTCAGGTGCCCGCAGGAGCAA
The DNA here is from genome assembly GCA_035276345.1 of Streptosporangiaceae bacterium. GTDB lineage: Bacteria > Actinomycetota > Actinomycetes > Streptosporangiales > Streptosporangiaceae > Chersky-822. Next base: position 13,773 of record DATELR010000200.1, read on the forward strand.
GGGTAGAACGGCAGTGGCAAGCCGTAATAGCGCCGCCTGGAGATGTTCCAGTCGGACATGTTGACGAGCCAGTCGTCCATCCGGCTGCCCATGTAAGCGGGCGTCCATTCGACGGTCCTGTTGGCCGCCCGCATCGGCTCCCTGACCTCGTCGACCGAGATGAACCAGTCATCGGATACGCGGAAGATCAGCGGCGTGTGGCAGCGCCAGCATTCGGGATAGCGGTGCGTGATGTGACCGGCCTTGACCAGCAGGTTGCGCTGCCTCAGGTCGTTGACGATCGGATCCGCTACCTCGGTGGTGGACTGGCCAGCAAGCCACCCATATTCGGGGTAGAACCGGCCCGACTCATCAACGGGAGTCAGGACCGGAAGACCATATGTCTTGCCGAGGTCGAAGTCTTCTGACCCGCAGCCAGGCGCTATGTGCACGACTCCGGTGCCCTCTTCCAGCGACACCTCGTCCCAGGCGACGACACGATGCTCGACGCCGCCGCCCGGCGCCAGGTAATCGAACGGGCCGCTGTACCGCCAGCCGACCAGCTCGGAGCCGGGCATGACCTCGATGAATTCCTCATCACCGCCGCGCTGCACGGCCATCCACTCACCGGAGGCGGTCTTGCCGTACTCGGCGTCGGGCTTGACCGCGGCTGCGACGTTGGCTGGCAGCGTCCACGGCGTCGTGGTCCAGATAACCAGCGCCTCACCTGAGCGGTCGAGCAACGGGAACCGGACATAGAGCGAGGGGTCCGACCGCTCCACGTAGCTTCCGACGAGCTCGTGCGCGGAGATCGACGTGCCACAGCGCGGACACCACTCCGTCGGCCGGTGGCCAACGTAGAGCCAGCCGCGGCTCTGCACCTCGTGCAGGAACTTCCAGATGTACTCGATGTTCGTGTCGGAGAAGGTGTAGTAGTCCTTGCCCCAGTCCATCCACTGGCCGAGCCGGACCGAACCCGCGATCAGCTCGGCCGCCGACCATTCGACGACCTCACGGCACTTGGCCGCGAAAGCCTCCAGCCCGTAATCCTCAATCTCGCGCTTGGAGTTGAGGCCGAGCTGCTTCTCGACCCCGACCTCGATCCACAGGCCCTGGCAGTCAAAACCGTTCTGGTAGCGCTGATCGAAGCCGCGCATCGCCTTGTAGCGCTGAAAGGCATCCTTCAGCGTCCGGCCCCATGCCGTGTGCACGCCCAGCGTCTTGTTCGCGGTGACCGGCCCGTCGATGAAGCTGAATTTCGGACCACCCGCATTACGGGCTCGCACTTTGGCAAAAATGTCCTGACGATCCCAGAAGTCGAGAATCGCGCGTTCTAGCGCGTCGGCATCTGGCTTGTCAGACAGGACAGGAAACATGGGCCGGAGTCTATCGTCCTCGCAGGCCTGCCCTGTAAGCCATTAATGGCCGGTCACCAGCCCACGAACGTAGGCGGCCTGCCCGGCATGCTGGGCGTCGTCGTCGATGACGCTGACCAGCCGGACGCCTAGGGAAACCGGCGGGTCCCAGCGTTCATCCACGATCCTGTTGAGGTCAGCATCGGTCAGCGTATGTATGAACCGGAGCGTCGAGGCGTGCACCGCGTCGTAATAGCCGGTGAGAAGGTCCGCAGATTGCGCTCGCATCCGCCCGACCTGCTCCGTGCTGTGGCCCCAGCCAGTCTCGTCGGCATCGAAGGGCAGGCCGAACCGCTCTGCCCAACCGCCGGCCGTCCAGACCTGCTCGGTGCCAGCGACGTCGGACACATGATCGTCCTGCACCCTGGTCAGGTGCCAGATCAGCCAGCCGATGGAGTTCGCGTCTGGACCCGGGCGGAACGCGATCTGCTCCGGCGACAGGCCTTTGGCAACCTCGTGAACAACCTCGCGGACCCGGCTGAGCGCGTCCGCAAGCAGTTCGGCGGTCGTCATTGGGTACACCCCTTCCAGAGACTCACCTTTCTAGGAGCACATCATGGCGCCGAGGCGCAGCAGCATCGACATCAACCCGCTGTTCTCCCGGCCCGGCGAGGCCACCGAGCGCCCGCGGTTCGCGCTGGCCGACGATCCGATGCTGCCGGAGACCGCGTACCAGATCGTGCACGACGAGGCGATGCTCGACGGTAATGCCAGGACGAACCTCGCCACGTTCGTCTCCACCTGGATGGAGCCGGCGGCGACGATGCTGTACTCAGAGGCGTTCGCCAAGAACATGATCGACAAAGACGAGTACCCGGCGACCGCCGCTATTGAGGACCGCTGCTGGAAAATCCTGGCCAAGCTCTGGCACGCACCCGACCCGCACCTGGCAATCGGAACGTCGACGATCGGCTCGTCTGAGGCCTGCATGCTCGGCGGCCTGGCGCTCAAACGCCGCTGGCAGCAGGCGCGGCGCGCTGCGGGCAAGCCGGCGAGCCAGCCCAATCTGGTGATGAGCTCCGCTGTGCAGGTGTGCTGGGAGAAGTTCGCGAACTACTGGGATGTAGAGCCGCGGCTCGTGCCAATCAGCGACGAGCACCCCACGCTCGACGGCCACGACCTAGCCTCCTACGTGGATGAGAACACGATCGGGGTCGTCGCGATCATGGGCGTCACCTACACCGGAATGTACGAGCCCGTACGCGAGATCGCCGCGGCGCTTGACAAGATCCAGGCGGACACCGGGCTGGACATTCCGATCCACGTGGACGGGGCATCCGGCGCGTTCATCGCGCCGTTCCTGCAGCCGCAGCTGGAATGGGACTTCCGGGTTGACCGCGTGCACTCGATCAGCACGAGCGCCCACAAATACGGCCTGGTCTACCCCGGCCTGGGCTGGGTGGTCTGGTCGTCAGCGGAGTACCTGCCCGATGACCTGATCTTCAATGTCAGCTACCTGGGCGGGTCCATGCCGACGTTCGCGCTGAACTTCTCCAGGCCGGGGGCCCAGGTACTGATGCAGTACTACAACTTCCTCCGGCTTGGCCGGGATGGATACCAAGCCGTTCAGCGCGCATCCCACGACGTCGCGAGGCACCTGGCCGACGAGATCGTCAAGCTGGCTCCGTTCGAGCTGTGGGGCAGTGACATCGACATCCCGGTGTTCGCGTGGCGGCTCAAGCATGGCTACACCGACAAGTGGGACCTGTACGACCTCGGCAACCAGCTTCGCCAGCGCGGGTGGCTCGTGCCGGCCTACCCGATGCCCGACGACCTGGCCGACTTGACCGTGCAGCGGATCGTGGTGCGCAACGGGCTGTCGAAGGACCTCGCCGACACCTTGCTCGACCACATCACTGACTCGGTGCGTTACCTCGAGGGCCTGGACGCCCCGCTGCCGCACGAAGGGCGGCGTACGACAGCGTTCCACCACTGAATGGTGAAGCCTGGCCACAGGCCGAGACCGAGTCAGGCAGGCAGCACGCCGTCGTTGGTAAGGGGGAGCGACCGCAAGCGGACGCCGGCCGCCTCGAAGATCGCGCTGGCAATCGCAGGAGCCACGGCGATCATCGGCGTTTCGCCGGCCCCAGCCGACGGCAAGTCGGGACGGTCGATGAGAACCACCTCGATCGGCGGGATGTCGGCCAGCCGCGGCACCCGGTAGCGCGAGAAGGCCGCGTTGGTGATCGCACCATCGGAGAACTTGATCGATTCGAACATCGCGCCGCCGAACGCCATCACCGTCGCACCCTCGATCTGGCTGCGGACGGTGTGCGGATTGACGATCGTGCCGCATTCGTAACCGGTGACGAGCCCGGTGACGCGGACGTGGCGGCCAGCCTCGATCACGACCTGAGCGGCCGTGACGATCCGGCCGTCCTTCTCCAGGCCGCAGGCGATGCCAACGCCGAGCCCTGGCACCGGGTCGCGGCCGGTCCAGCCGATATGCTCGGCCACCGCCCTGAGCACGGCCGCCAGCCGGTCATCGGCCAGGTTCTGCAGCCTGAAGTCGACTGGATCGGCGCCGATCTCATGCGCCAGCTCGTCGATCATTGACTCTCGCGCGAAGTTATTGGCGGTGGCGGCGAGAGCGCGATAGGAAGCCTGGGGGAGCGGGCTCTCGGCGGGCCGGTACTCCAGCCGCCGGTCGCTGACCCGATAGGGGGTCCCGATCCCTGCCGCTCCGGAGTTGATGTTCAGGTGGGTCCAGCCGGACAGTGTGCCGTCGGGACCCACGCCCGCCGCGATATCGATCACTGCCGCGGGGCGAAGCGTGCCGACGGTGAACTCTTCGCGCCGGCTCCAGGCCACCCGGACCGGACGGCCCGCCTCCCTCGACAAGATGGCCGCCTCGGTTGCTATGCCCGCGGCGTGCTTGCCGCCGAATCCGCCGCCAGTCGCCGGGACGATCACCCGGATGTCGTGTTCGGGCAGCCCGAGCGCCGTCGCCAGTTGCGCCCGCACGGGAAACGGCGTCTGCGTGCCGGTCCATACCGTCAGCCGGCCCTGGTCCCACACCGCAACCGCAACCCTCGTCTCCAAGGCGGCCGGGGCGACGTACGCGGTCAGGTACGTCGCCTCGCGCCGGACGGCAGCGCTTTCCAGAGCGCTCGCCGCCGAGCCGTGCTGCTCCTCATGCGGCCCGCCCCAGCGACCTGGTCCGCCAGCCGACGGGTGCGCACGCAGGTAATCGGGCAGCTCGTCGTCGGAACCAGCGGCGCCACCATCCCAGATCGCCGAGACCTGCAAGGCAGTCACAGCTTCCCGTGCCGCGACGGAATCGGCCGCGACGACCCCGGCAAGATCAGGCGTCTCGATGACCACCACGTCGGCACGGCCGGAGACCGATCCGCGGTCTAGCGAACGCAGCCTGGCCCCTGGCGCCGGCGGCCGCAGCAATGCGCCGTGCCACATCCCTGGCTGCCCGAGGTCCGACACAAAACGCCTCGCGCCTGTCACGGCCGTAATGGAGCCGGGGGGCTGGTGCGGACGTCCCGCGAGCCGCCACCGGGCCGGATCCGACATCGTGGGCTCGCTCGAGACACGCTCGACGCGCCGCTCACCTGGCGCGACCGGCAGCATCGTCCTCGCGTGTGCTGCGGTTCTCCGCAGGACGCCGCCTGCGTCCGGCATCGACCGGCTGCCGAATGTCCCCATATCGAAGGGGCAGAGGTCGGTGTCGCCCATTGCCAGGCGCACCCGGTCGAGCGGCACGCCAAGCTCCTCGGCGACCAGCAGCCGCAGCGCCGTCCTGTTGTCCTGGCCGACATCGACCTTGCCGGTGAACGCCGTGACCAGCCCGTCAGAGGTGATGTGCAGCCAGCCGCTGCTAGCGGTCGTCCAGGTGGCGGGAGCCGACGGATCAGGCTCGAGCGCCACCACGAGCCCGTCGCCGAGAATGGCGAACCAGTCCCGGTCATCCGGTTCGGTCAGATCCCAGGGCTGCCGCGGCCGGTGCTGCGGCCCGCCAGGCATCGGCGGTCCCCATCGGTCGGCGTCCGGCTGGGCGGGCTGAGTGCCCGCGTCAGCGACCCCGGCGTCGGCGGTTCGGCCGGAGGAGTCGCTAGCCAGACCGGCAGCACGATGCACGGCGGCGCGAATGCGCTGGTAGCTCCCGCACCGGCAGATCTGGCTAGCCAGCGCCTCGTCGATCGCCGAGTCGCGCGGCTGCGGATCGCGATCCAGCAGCGCAGCTGTCACGAGAACCATGCCCGGTGTGCAGTAGCCGCACTGCCCAGCCGACTCGTCCGCGAAAGCCTGCTGCACCGGGTGTAGCTGACCCGGACCATCCATCCCGTCGGCGAGACCCTCGATCGTGGTCAGCGTGCCTCCGGCGACGGACTGCACGGTCCGCTGACAGGATCTGACCGGCTGACCGTCCAACAGGACGGTGCAAGCGCCGCAGTCGCCCTCACCGCAGCCAAGCTTCGCGCCGGTCAGGCCAAAGCGGTCTCGCACGGCGTCGAGCAACAGCATGGCACCGGGCAGTTCGGCGGCGGTGCCGTTGACCCTGACGGTGACATCGCTCGCCACTGTTCAGCCGCCGGCTATCGCGCCGACGACGAGCAGGGGCTCCGCGCCGGCGACTACAGGCGCTGGGAGCACGTAGTCGGCCGGCTCGTGCGACAGGTCTTCCTTGCATGCGAAGTACCTGACAAACGCCCGGCGGCGCCGGGTCTGATGGTCTCTGATCGCGCCACGCAGGACGGGGTAGCTAGCCTCGAGCGCGTCGAGCGCGTCGCCAAGAGTCACCCCTGCCTGGCCAGGTGCAGGGATATCCAGGGTCACCTCACTGCTGACACCGGCCAGTGTCCTGAGGTGCGCGGGCAGCTCGACCCTGATCATGACAGGGTCTGTACCTCCACGGAGAGCACCGACGGCAGGTCCCTCACCAGCGCCGACCAGCTGTCGCCACTATCGGTAGAGGCATAGACCTGGCCGCCGGTCGTCCCGAAGTAGACGCCGCAGTCGTCGATGGCGTCAACGTCCATGGCGTCGCGCAGGACGTTGACATAGCAGTTCTGCTGCGGCAGACCGGTAGTGAGCGGCTCCCACTCGTTGCCGCCGCTGCGGCTGCGGAAGACCCGCAGCTGACCGTCGGGCGGGAAGTGCAGCGAGTCGCTCGTGATCGGGACCACGTAGACCGTGTCGGGCTCGTGCGAGTGCACGCTGATCGGGAACCCGAAATCGGTGGGCAGATTGCCGCTGATCTCGCGCCAGTTCGCGCCCGCGTCGTCGCTGCGCATGACGTCCCAGTGCTTCTGCATGAACAGGACATCGGGCCGGGATGGGTGCATCGCGATCCGGTGCACGCAGTGCCCGATCTCGGCCTCGGGGTCCGGCATGAATTCCGACCGCAGCCCCTTCGTGACGGGCTTCCAGGTCTGGCCGGAGTCGTCGCTGCGGAACGCGCCAGCCGACGAAATCGCCGCGAACATCCGGCCCTCGTGCACCGGGTCAAGCAGGATCGTGTGCAGGCACATGCCGCCAGCCCCCGGCTGCCACTGACTGCCGGTCTTGTGGTTGCGCAGACCGGACAGCTCGTCCCAGTGCTGCCCGCCATCTACGGAACGGAACAGCGCCGCGTCCTCGACACCGGCATAGACGGTGTCGGGGTCGTGCAACGAAGGCTCAAGGTGCCAGACTCTGGCGAACTCCCAGGGATGCGGGGTGCCGTCGTACCACTGGTGCGTGCCGGGAATCCCGTCGTAACTGAACTCGTTCCCGACTGCCTGCCAGGTCCTCCCGCCATCATCGGAGCGCTGGATCTGCTGGCCGAACCAGCCTGTCGATTGCGACAGGTACAGCCGGTCAGGGTCGGCCGGAGATCCCTTGGCGTGATAGATCTCCCAGCCCGGGAAATGCGGGCCGCTCACATCCCAGTTCTTTCGGGCGCCGTCAGATGTCAGCACGAAGGCGCCTTTGCGCGTGCCGACCAGAACTCGTACCCCGGTCATCGCAGCTCCAGGTTTTGATCAGGAATGGCCGGGCGCCCCGATGCCGGGCAGCCTTCGGCCCGATGCCACCTTGACGACCCTAAACCTGATTACGCCGGCATGCTCGCTGTGCAGCCCGATTCGCGTGGATCAGTAACCGTTGCCGCCATAGCCGTGCTGGCTGTAAGGGTCGACTGCATACGGGTCGGCGCCCGCGTAGCCGTTCTGCTCAGGCGCCGGCAGCGGGTAGCCGGCCTGGTCGTAGCCGGACGCCTGATAGTGCGTCGCGCCGTTGGCCGGTTGCTCCAGTCCACCAGTGCCGTAGCCGTTGTGGCCCTGGTAGTTTCCATCGGGATAACTGGGCTCGGGCCGCCGGTGTGACCCTGATGCCGACCGCCGTCCGCTGTAGCCCTGGTAGTCGCCGCCCTGATAGCCGTTCGCGAGGTAGTCGCCACCCGGCTCGGAAGCGCCGTTACCGTAGCTGGTCGGGCCCGGCGGGAGCGAGTGATTGCCCGACGGCTGGTAGCCCGTCGCTTCGTATCCCGCACCACCCGGGTAGCTGATGGCGCCAAAGTCGGAGCGGTAGTTGTCCGGTGCGGGCGGCAGGTAACCGCCCTCCGGTGATCCGTTCGCCTGCGGATAGCCGGCCGATGGCGCGGACGGGTAGCTCGCGGTCGCCTGGTAGCCACCAGGCTCCCCGTAATGCTCAGCCGCCGGGTACCCGCCGTTCGCGCTGTCCTGTCCCGGGAAGTTCGGATGACCAGGCGTGCTTGGCAGCGAAGAAGTGTATCGATCGGCGCTCGCGGCCGGCAGCGCGTGCCGTCGGGTCGTGCTCGCCGAGTCGAATCCGCGCATCGGATCCACCGGCGGCATGGACGGATACGGGGACACGTCGCCCGTCCTGCCGTTGGCACCGTCGTAGCGAGAGTCGGGCGACGGGGCGGACCGTGACCGATGGTACGAGCGGCTGTCGTCGGCGGAGACCCTGGGGAAGGACGGACTAGTCAGCGGGTCATCGTCGTTGATCGCCGGCCGCGGGTCGGCGGACCGTGGTCCTGTTGGCCGGTCGGCGGGCAATTCGCGATGGCGGGCGGCCGGCAAGATCCCGGAATCAGGTTCCCGCGGTGGGCGGCTCATCTGCTTCGTGATTGCCTCAGCACCGGCCCTGGAGTCCTGGCGAGCGTCGCGGACCGGCAGTGAGTCCCGATCCATTCGTCCGTCGCGGCCAGCCCGGGAATCGCGCCGCTCGGAACGCGGAGCCTCGGGTACCGACGCGGCGGTAAACGGCTTGTCCGACGCAAGCTCGGCCCAGTAATCAACGTCAGAGAGCTCGTCCCATTCGTTGCTTGGCCAGTCGCCTTCGCTCTCTCGCTTGTTCTTGCCTTGGCGCGGCTTGAGCGCTGGCAGCAGCTCGGCGTCCGGCTTGGATCCGTTCTTACGGGAATCTGGACGGGCCTGCGGTCCTGTGTTGCTGCGCCGGTCCGTTTCGCCACGATCGGCATCGTCCCTGACACTGGCTGCAGGTCGGCTGTCGCGCAGGTCGGCCCTGTCTCGCCCGTCCCGGCCAGGCCGGCCGTCACTTCGATCCCTGCGGTCACGAGTCTCCCGCGGGTCTCGACCGTCGAGGTTGTCGTATCCGCCTGCTCTGTCACGGCCATTACGGCGCTCGCGCGGGTCGCGGTCGTAGTCCGCCGAAGAGCTGCGCCGACCCGGCAGGCTGTCGTAATCATCGGCTCCTCGGCCACGGGCCGGGGCGCGAGCCGTCCTTGCGGCAGGGAGCGGCTCGCTGATGTCGTCGTAGTCACGCCGCGCTGCCCGGGGCGGGCGCTGGTCCCGCGCGGCAGCTGCTGCACGGCCGCTGCGGCCGCTACTGGTGCTGTCATCGCGCCAGGAACGATCCTGGTCTGCACGGCTCGAGCCGCGCTGGTCCATTCCGCGCTGATCAGTGCCGCGATCTTCGCGTCCTTGAGCTGGCCGGGCGCCACGTGCCGCTCCGACTCGCTCTCTCGGACGCTGGTCAGCCACGTCATTGGCATGCGCTTGGCGCGCTCTGGCCTGACCGGCAGCAGGATGACCGCCGCGGCTACGGGAGCGGCCGTGCTCGGCAGAAATGTCGTCGTCGAAATCGTCGTCGTCGTCCGCGCGCAAGTAGCGCATGCCCGTCAGGACCACAATCACAATCAGGGCGACCACAGCTGCCAGAATGATCAGCACGGTCTTCGGCATCGCACCATCCATCGGGGTGTTTGGCCCTGGGTGACGCTCGCTCGGCCCCGCGCGGCCATTACGCGAGCCTCCTCAAACCGCGAGCGCCATGGACTGAGCAGCCAGGCGAATCGTTAAATGTCAATTGTGGCGGAGCGCTACGGTCTGTGTCAGGAGATTCGAGAAGTTTAACCATCTCTGTGTACCCTCTGTGACCTCATGACTACTGTCTGGCCTTTACTGTGAGGCGGCCTACTCCGATTACGTGCTTGGCTATCGCCGACCACGTAGCCCGCAGGCCAGCGCCATCGGGCAGCTTCAAGAACGCGTCCAGGGCGTACACGGTGAACCGGTACGTGTGTCGTGTGTCGCCTTGCGGGCACGGCGCGACGTAGCGCGCCGACCCCGCACTATTCTGAGCCTGTCTAGCTCCCGTTGGCAGCCTGTTCTGCGCAATGTCAGTAGTACTGGGGCTGATATCGAAGACAATCCAGTACACGTACGGCGTTATTGGCGCCTGCCCATCGTCGACGACAACGGCGAATGATTTCGGTTGCTGCGACAATGCCTCTGACCAATAAAGCGGCGGACTGAGCCCGCGGCCCACGCAGGTGTATTGCGCGGGAAGACGAACATCGGATCGGAATTCCGGGCTCGTGACTGTCATCGACTGCGGCGACACGGTCCGCGAGCCGCTCAGGCCGCCGAGCAGACCACATCCGCTGAGGCCAGGAACCATGACCGCCAGGACGGCCAGTCTTGCCAGCCCCCGCCAGCGGGCTGGGGCCGCGGTTCCCGGCGAGACGGTCCGGGCCTTGTGACCCCGGATCGTCTGTGCCTGCAGAATTCGGCCCAAGCGGTTCGTCCTTACCGTGCAACACCCACGCATCGCCGTCGGATCTTATGCGGGCGGACCAGATGATTCATGCCGCTCACCGCGGCGGCCCACGCCTGTTCGCTACTCCGGCTGGCGTGAGTTGCCGAACATGATCTCGTCCCAGGATGGCACAGAGGACCGCCTGGACCGTCCGCCTGAGCTGCGGCGAGCTGGCTTTGACGGGCGGGCCTCGGCCGCCGCTGGCTTGTTTTCGTCCTGGCGGCTTCCGGCGGCCGATTCTTCTTCCTCGGCGCCACCCTCGGCTTTTGCGACCTGAGCGTTCCGCGCTGGCCTGCTGGACTTCCCGCTGGGCTGGGCCAGGTCAGCGGCAGGGGCAGCAAGGCGGGCGGGACGCGGCAGGCCGGCGCCCGCCATCCCGGACGGCGCTTGCCTCGAGGGGTGCACCCTCGCGTTTCCCGCAGTCCGGTCCGACGGCTGATCGGTCCGGTCAGAACGGGATCCGATCGGGGTGACGGTCGCGGTGGCGGCCGGCCTGCTTTGCTGGCGCGGCTCTGGCCACTCATCCTCGCCGAGGCACAGCCTCATGGCTTCATCGTCGTGCGGGATAACGTGCTTGCTGCGCGGGTCGTAGACCCACTCGGCCACGGACATCCGGCCAGCCACCGTGTACGCGAGCTGAATCTGCCAGTTGCCGTCCTGCCGCTTGCGCGAATCCCAGTCCACCTCGTCGGTGTTCGCGCCGGCGTCCGACAGCCGCTCAGTAACGATCTCGCCCAGCCGCGGACCCGGACCCGCCTGACTGCGCACTGTTGCCCGCTGGGCCTCCTGAGCGCGGAACTGCCGCTCGGCCAGGACCGGGCCCTCGAACCTGCGGATCCGGTCGACAGGCAGTCCAGACGCGTCGGCGATGTCCTCAGCAGTCTCGCCAGCGCGAATGCGGTCCTGGATCTCCTTGGGTCGCAACGGACTCTCCACTTCGATCTCGTACTGAGCGAGCCGGGAGAACTGACCTCGGGCGACGGTCCTGAGCCGTTCATCGATGGGCAACGCGAAACGCCCGCTACGACCGGGAACCACGAGGACCGCGTAGCTGCCATCCTCGCTCACTGCGACGAGTCGCAGCTCTTGCATTGTTGTCCCTTTCGCGCCGTCCCCTCGCGCTGTCCTTCCTGGCTGCCGTCTCCGAGGGCGAGTCCTCCCCAGGAGACGAGTCTGACTGGCAAGGAGGCCGGTGGCCAGCACCTTCACCGGCATGTCCCGGAAATGGCCGCATGATCCCGGCCTTAGCATCACCTTGTCGGTCGGTGGCACCGCGTCCGAGCGGACCCTGATGCGAAGGGTATTTCACTCGGGCACGACGCGGTCTGCTGAACCGGGAGACTCGTCGCCGGAACGCAGGGTGAACTACGCTCACGGCCATGAACGTCGACGCCATCTTCAGCGCACTTGGCCGGTTCAGCGTGCGGTACCGGTGGACAATGCTGCTGACCTGGATTGTCGGCGCGATCGCGGCCGCATCCTTGCTGCCGAGCCTGTCCAGCGTCACCCAGAGCGACAACACCAAGTTCCTCCCCGCCAGCGCCCCGGTGGAGAAAGCCACCATGCTGGCCAAGCCTTTCGGCACCTCCAATCTGATTCCCGTCCCGCTGATTGCGGCCCGGCAAAGCGGCTCGCTGAGCCCGGCCGATGCCAGCGCCCTTGCCACCCTGCAGACAAAGCTGACGTCCGACCCTTCGGTAGTGCGGATCATCGACCTCGGCCAGTCCGTGACCGGGCAGGGCAGGCCGGCCGGGCAGGCCAGCGAGTTCGTCGTGCTTGTCCACCAGCTCGGTGGTGACCCGAACGCCGGACCAAACCTGATCGATGGCTTGCGAAAGATCATCCGCCAGGCGCCGCATCCCGCTGGCCTGCAGGTTCACCTGACGGGAAGCATCGCCGTCCAGGTCGACCAGCAGAAGGCCAACGGCGACCAGGGCGGGCAGATCGAGCGGTTTTCCTCACTGCTGATCATCTTGCTGCTCGTGCTGATCTTCCGGTCGCTGACGCTTGCCCTCGTCACGCTGGCGCCAGCGTTCCTCTCCGTGGTCATCTCCGGCCCGCTGGTGGCCGAAGCCGCGCAGCACGGCCTGAAGGTCTCGCCGATCGCCCAGTTCCTGATGATCGTGCTGGTGCTCGGCGCGGGCACTGACTACGGCTTGTTCCTCGTGTTCCGGGTGCGCGAGCAGCTAAGGATCGCCGGGCACGACGGGGGACCTGGCCCCTCGATCTGGGCCGACCTGCGCGGGCCGCGAGAGCCAGCCAGACAGGCAATCATCACCTCGATCACCAGGGTTGGCGAGTCCATTACGTTCTCGGCGGCGACGGTTATTGCCGCGGTGCTCACGCTCTTGCTGGCGAGCTTCCCGTTCTACGCCGATCTGGGCATCCCGTTCGCGATCGCGCTCGGAGTGACTTTGCTGGCGGCGCTGACCCTGATGCCCGCGCTGCTGTCGATCAGGCTGTCGCTGCTAGGTGTCAAGCGCACGCTGTTCATGCGCATGTTCCGGCGGCCGAAGCTGCTGCCATGGGACATCCAGGGCAGCGGCAAGCCCGGATTCTGGGGCAGCATTGCCGGCCGGATCGTCAAGTACCCGCTGCCGACATTGCTCGCCGGGCTCGTATTCTTCGGCGGTCTCGCGATCGGCGTGACCGGCTATAAGGCGGCAGGCTTCGGCGGCAACACCGCCGCCCCGGTGGGCTCCGATTCTGCCGCCGGGCAAGCGCAGCTGACGAAGTACTTCCCGCAGGCGTCGTCGAACCCGACCAACCTGATCTTCCGGCTTGCGACGCCCGTGTGGGACAACCCTGATGTACTCGCGACCGGGACCTCAGCGCTGAAATCGAGTCCGTTGTTCACTCAGGTGACCGGCCCGCTGAACCCGGTCGGGTTCACGATCACTCCCGCCCAGTACGCAGGGCTGCACGCTGCGCTCGGACCAGCGCAGAAGCTCTCTCCGACCGCGCCGACCGGCGGCCGGATTCCGCCTCAGGCTTACCAGCTCTACCGGGCGACGGCTAACTATGTCAGCCAGGACGGCAAGACGATCCAGTTCGCTGTCGGCCTCACTGCGGGCGACCCAGGTCACACAACCGCGATGAACGCCGTTCCGTCGATCAGGGCCGAGACGTCGCGCGTGGCCATCGCGATGCATGCCGCCGATTCGGGCGTAGCCGGGATGGCTCCGGCGCTTTATGACATCAGCACGGTCTCCAATAACGACCTGAAGAAGATCATCCCGGTGGCCATTCTGGTCATCGGATTGCTGCTTGCCATCGTGCTGCGCAGCCTGATCGCGCCGCTTTACCTGATCGTCTCCGTCGGCATCTCCTACCTGGCCGCGCTCGGCCTGGCGGCGCTGCTGTTTATCAACCTGGGTGGCTCGGGCGGCCTGGTGTTCTTCTTGCCCTTCTTGATGTTCATCTTCCTGCTGGCGCTGGGCGAGGACTACAACATCCTCGTGATGACCAGAATCAGGGAAGAGGCGCACAAGCTAACCCTGCGCGACGCGGTGTCGCGTGCCCTGGCCGTCACGGGCACCACCGTCACCTCGGCCGGGCTGGTACTCGCCGGGTCGTTCCTGGTGCTGACGCTGGTCGCAGGCGGCTCAGGCGGCGAGCAGATTCGGGATATCGGCCTGGCACTCGCGCTCGGCATCCTGATGGATACGTTCTTGGTCAGGACGCTGCTGGTGCCGTCAACTGTGGTGCTGCTCGGCCGCTGGAACTGGTGGCCGTCGAAACTCACCATCGACGAGCCGGATGTCCCGGCAGGCCCGCCACCCGCCCGGACAGAGCAGGTTGATCCCGTCGGTTAACCGGCGTCGCAGACAGTGAGTGAAGTGGGCGGTTTCGGCGTTTCACGGTCTGACCGGCTCACGCTATGTAACCTGGCCAGTGGCTGAGCCGCGCGCTCGCGGTGCCTTCGCGCCACGGGTGCAGGCTGTGGGAGCTGCCCGCCGGCCGGGCAGCCACCAGCTGACCAGTTGTGTCCCGCTGGATCAGCAGGTGCTGGGGAGCCAAGTCCTCGGAAGAGATTTTGACCGGAGGGTTGTGGCGGATGCGGCACGTTCTAGGATTCTTTCTTGCCCTGGCTGCGGCGGCGGCATTGTTCTTCGGCGGCGGGTGGGGCTTCGCCAGGTTCCACCACGTTTACGCGGCGCATGGCCTGCGCAGCGCGTCTGCGTGGACTGACGTGCACAATCTGCTCCCGCTTGGCGCGCTGCTCGCCACCGGGCTATTCATCGGGATCTTGCTGGCGGTGCGCCGGGTCTCGGCGCTTGCGACCGGCCTTCCCGGGCTTGTCCTGATCGGCTGGTCGGCGCTGGTGATCTTGCGCGGCCACACCGCACTGAAGTATGTCCCGATGGCTGACAATCACTTCGGCTGGGGCTTCGGTGCCATGCTGTCCAGCGGCGCGCTCCTGCTCCTCGGCACCGGCCTGATCATCCCGATCTTCATGCCGTCGCGCTGGCGCAGCGATCAGGCCGAGGTCGAAGATTACGAGGACGAGTTCGCCACCACGGCGTCCCTGGTCCCGTAGCTTGCGGCTGATCCGCTTCAGCGAACCCTCGCCAGCGCTGCTGGGCGAGTTCGTGGCCGAGCAGGCGAAGCAGGATGTGTCCTATCGCCAGGTCGGCGCCACCCGCTCCGATCTGCCGTCCGGCTATGTGCACGATCGGGAGTCGGCTGACCTCGGCCCGTTCGATTCCGCGACGTTTGACCGCGCGGGCACTGCCCTGAACTCGTGGCGAGTTCAGGGCGGCGCCGGACTGAACGTCTTCCCTGGTGATCCGGTTGCCGTGGGCGACACGTTTGCTCTGGTCATCCGGTTGCCTGTCGGCGTCTACGCGGTCGTGGCCGGAAGGGTGATCTTCGTGGAAGACGAACCCGACTGTCGCGGGTTTGGATACGGAACCCTGCCAGGTCACGTCGAGCAAGGGGAAGAAGCCTTCGCGGTGGTACGGCGAGGTGACCGCATGTGTTTCGAGATCACCGCGTTCTCCCGCCCGCGTCATCCGCTCGCGCGCGTCGGGAAGCCCGTCAGCCGGATGCTCCAGCGCCAGACCACCAGGCGTTACATCGCCGCTATGCACACGATCATCGGCTAACCAGAGCAGCCATTTCGCCGTCGAATGAGCCGCGGGGTGTATCAGTGCCGCTGCAATGGTCTCCGGTTGTTTAGACAGATCGTGAACAATGCAGGTGAGCCCGATGACCCAGACAACAAGCCAGGTGAAACCCGGCAGCGCGGATGACTCTGTGACGGCATCTCCAGGACTCGCCGATGGCGCGATGGCTGAGGCCGACATGACCAGGATCAAGTACGGGGCGTGGCTGATCGGCGCGGCATTCGTTCTGCTCGGCGGCGTATTCGGCGTCGCCGTCTGGCGCTACTCGTCGGCCGCCGACGTCGTGGCGGTGGTGGGGTCGGTAGCGACTGTCTCAGGGACGATTCTCGGCGCCTTCTTCGGCGCTCAGGTGGGATCTGCCGGCAAGGAGGCAGCCGAGGCAAGGCGCGCGCAAGCGGAACGGACCGCCCGGCTGGCCTTGGGCAAGCTAGATCCCCAGGTCGCGGAGGACCTGATAAAGAAGTTGTAGCAGTGGGTGTATCAGATCAGGCGCTCGCTCCTCCGACCTGACAACAGACCTTGCCTGTCCGCGCCACGATGAGCGGAGGCCACCATGGCCGCACCACGGGTCAGCCACCGACGCCCGGCATCTGGGGCCGGCCGTGCGTGACGATCCGGTCGTGGTCGCGCTCGTAGCCCGCGCCGCCCAAGGTGATCAGATCGCATGGAACGACATCGTGGAACGGTATGCGCCGCTGGTCTGGTCGATTTGCGCGCGCTACCGGCTGAGCGGCCAGGATGTCGAAGACGTCGGCCAGACGGTGTGGCTAAGGCTCGTCGAGCAGCTGGGGAAACTGCGAGAACCAGCCGCGCTGCCGGGCTGGATCGCCACTACCACGCAGCGCGAATGCGTGCGCGTCAGCCGGGCAAGCCGCCGGCCGGATCGGGCGGCAGCAGAGCCCGATGACCTCGAATCAGTTGCCGGGCCGGTCGTGATTGAGCAGGAGGTCATCACGGCCGAGACGCACGCTGCGTTGCGTGCTGCGTTCGCTGAACTGCCGCTGCGGTGCAGGCAACTGCTGACGCTGCTGATGAGCGATCCGGCTCGGTCGTATCTTGAGATCAGCACGATCTTGCAGGTGCCAGTCGGGAGCATCGGTCCCGAGCGCGGGCGGTGCCTCCAGCGGCTTCGTCGTTCCAGCTGCCTGGCCGCGTACATCGACAATGCTGTTTAGCCGCGCTGGGGGGATCGGGAGGTGAGCGAGATGCGTGATGACTGGGATGATGACCGCCTGCTGGCTGCGCTACGCGAGGCTATGGCCGCCAGGCAGGCCGTCCCCGCTAAGTTCATCGAGACCGGCAAAAACGCTTACGCGTGGCACAACGTCGACGCGGAGCTGGCACAGCTGACCTATGACTCAAGGCACGACGAGGGAGCGCTAGCCAGGATTCGGGCTGAGACAGCCTCGGTTCGCGCGCTCACCTTCAGCTCGGCCAGGTTCATGATCGAGCTTGAGGTCACCGCGGCCGGGTTGCTTGGCCAGATCATGCCGCCCGGCGGCGGCACCATCGAAGCTGAATCGCAGGCGGGCGGCACCACCATTGCCGCGATCGATGAGGCCGGCGGCTTCTCCCTTGATCCACTGCCAGCCAGCCCGTTTCGCCTGCGTTGCCGGACCGCCGACGGCAGCGATGTCGTCACCGGCTGGATCACGCTGTGAATGGGCCGGTCTCACGCCCCCAGCGCCAGGAACGATTGCGCCGCGGCAGCAGCCACTGGTCCGCCAGCGGACTGTTCACGGCGTGCGGTCATCAGGGCGTCGGCCAAATTGGCACCGCGAGCGAACGCGTCGTGGAACGCCACCATCAGCGGCACAGCCGCAGCGTCATTGACCGGAACCACGCTCGCCACGATCCCGGCGGCACCAAGTGAGATAAGGCTGCTCGCCAGGCCTAGGACCTCGTCGGAGCCGACAGCGGCGGCCGCAGCTGAATCGCAGCTCGGCAGTACGAGCTGGTGAGGCGCCCGGCCCAGGCGCTCGAGGTCGTGCACCAATAGCGGTCCGTCGTCAAGCTGGAGCGACGAGAAGAGCGGGCTGTCTGCCCGGAAGTGCCCGTGGGCCGCGATGTGCGCTAGCCACGCGCCCTCAATCGCCGCAAGCACTTTTGTGACCGTCGCGGCGCCACGCCCGAGTACCAGCGCATCTGGATAGCGCAGCGCCAGCTCTTTGATCTCGCCGGGACCTGTCCCGAGGCCGGGGCCCGAGACAAGGCTGACACGCCGCGACACCGGCGGTTTCCTCCGCCGCGCCTGCACCCATGACCAGGCCGACGGCGCCACGCTGATCGGCCGGTCAGCTAGTGATGGCATCAGGCCCCACGGCACAGCGTGAAGCCGGCCAGGCGGTATCACGACAACGGGGCCGTCAGGGAGCTCCCGGATCACTGACCCGAGCAGTGCATCTTCCAGCCTTCGGCCTCTGTGCTCAAGTACCGTGTCATCCCCCTGCCGGGGACCGCTATGGCCAGCCAGCCTGCGCAGTGTGAACCGGCACATCTCCACCTCACGAATGGGCGTGGCGCCCACGACGTGCAGCCGAGCGCGAGTGCCCGACACGGTGATGACGTGCAGAACCCCGTCCACGTCGATCAGCTCGACAAGAGTTCGGTCGCCAAGTTCGGCCGCGAGCTCATCGAAACTGAACGGCTCCAGGTACTGCGCGTGCGAATCGGGAATCTGCCGGGTGCGCGCCTGCACAGCCTGCTCAAGTCGTCGCCGCTCACGCTCGAGCGCGGCTCTCCCGGCGGGTTTGGCACTGTCACCGGCGAGCAGCCGGTTCACGCTGCGGAGCGCGGACAGGCTGGCTGCGAGCTCCTCATCGCGGCTGATCCGCGAGTTTCGGTAACTCAGAGCCGTCGCCCGCCATCGCTCGCTCCAGTAGAGCAGCCTGCGAGGATCACGATTCCTGGCTGCCTGCCGCTGCGCCAGAGCGGCCAGTTCGGAACCGTGGGCCGTGGCGTGCGCGCGCAACTCCGGGGCTCCGAACGTCATCTGGTGCTCGTCAAGCGCGTCCAGCCCGCGGCCGCATGCGCGGAGCACTGCGGCGCCGCCACCTCGCTCACTAGCCAGCAACGCACTAGCCAACCAACCCTCGCTCCTGGCAAGCGGCAGTCCTTGACGCCGTGACCTAGCGGCGATCCCGAGATGCTTTTCCGCACCGTCGGAATACCCTCGGCTGATCGCAAGCCGGCCTGCGAGCAAATGCGCTCTGGCGGCCTGCCCGCCCGGGAGGGCATCGAGCTGCTCCGCGATCAGTTCGATCCGCCGGTAGAGGCCGGACGTGCGTTCACCGCTCGCAAAACGTGCCTGTGTGCAGGCGAGGTCGGCCCTGATTGCCCAGCTATTCCTGCCCTGCGACACGAACAGCCGGTGTGCCTTGCGTGCATGTTCCTTCGCGTGGACAGGATCGTCGGCAGCAAGCGCGGCGTTCGCGGCCGCGTGGAGCAGTTCCGCTCGCTTGTACGCGATGCCGCCGCCGGGCGGGATCTTAGCGAGCGCAGCCTCCGTTTCGCGGGCCGCCTCATCAGCCAGGCCCGCGCCAAGCAGCGCGTAACACCTGTCGATGTCAAGGTCCGTATTGCTCTCCCCGAGTGCGCGGTAGCGCCTTGCCGCCTCGTCGAAGTAGCCAAGCGCCTCAGGAAGGCGCCCGGTGAAGAACGCGACGCAGCCGTGGTTATGACGGGCCTTGGCATATTCGAGGTCATCTCCGTTCGCTTCGTACAACTCCTCAGCGCGGAGATAATCGGCGGCAGCGCGCCGCGGTTGGCCCAGACCAAGAAACACTTCGCCGCGCCAGGTCAGCGACCGCGCCTCCCACACCGAGTCGTCAGCGCGCCGGAAATACGGCAGGGCGCGGGAAAGGTCGCGATGCGCCTCCCTGAAACGGCCCATCTCCTTGAGCACCAATGCCCGTCGCATTAATGCCCGGCCAGCGGCTAGGCCTCTCGAGCCGGCGACAGCCCGATCCAGGCGGGTCAGGCCCTGCTTGCTGCGACCCATCCACGCGAGCGTTATGCCAAGGGTGGCCAGAACGTCCATTTCTCGTTCGGTATCACCAGCGGCGCGGGCCAGAACTGTCGCCTTCCGCAGTTGTTCGATCGCGCCCGTCATGTCGCCGCGATCGCGCAGCACGATCCCGATTGCGTGGTGCGCCAACGAGGCCTCGTATGCGTTGGGTCTGGTGACTAGCAGCGACCGTGCGGCGGACAAGGCTGCACGAGGTCTCGCCGAAGCGAGTGGAAGCAGCGCTGCCGGCTCGGGCCGACCGCGATCGGGCCTAACATCTCCCGAGGCCATGGAAATGATGTTAAACAATGGTCATCCGCAATCAAATGCGAAGTCGAGGCGAGCCAATGTCCATGCAGGAAAGGGAACAAGCACCGCAAAGCCGTCTGAATGCGCAGATAAATCTGATCTTGCACGGGATTCCCGGTGTCACAGAAGGCCTGGAAGGCGCCGCGGCCTGGCCGCCGGATTGGGCCGAGCAAAATGAGGTCGACTACCTCTATCGCCAGGGCTTCGTGCTGACCAGGGACGCCGACGTCGAGCGGGTACGGGCAATCATCGAATGCGGCGTCATCGAGCACGACGACAATGTCCGCGGCCTCACCTTGCTTGAACTGCCTGAAGGAGCCAGCGTCGAGGAGACCTGCGCCCGCGTCGATCGCGCACTGGGCGAGGGTGTCGTCACGCCTGACCATGTGTTCTACGTCTGCCCGACTGGCACCGCCTGCCCTGCGACCGAGCCGGAAGAAGTCCATTCGAGCCGGCCCGACCCCGAAGTGTCCACCGAGCCATGCGACGGCGATGGCGTTCATGTGACCGTCCTCGACAGCGGCCTGCTGGAGCACGCGGCCAGCTACCACTCCTGGCTGGCGGGCGTGCACGGCGACGCGGATGACGCTTTCGGGGGTCAGCCGCCGAGAATCCTTCCCTACGCGGGCCACGGGACTTTCGTAACGGGCGTGCTGCGAGCCATGGCGCCGAGGTGCGAGGTCCGTGTGCGCAGGACGTTCAGGAAGGTCGGAGCCACCTTTGAGTCCAAGCTTGTGAAGCATTTCGGGCAGACGCTCCGGCGTGGCACCGATGTCATCTCCCTTGACTTCGGCAGCAACACGCGCAAGGACATCGCCGCGCTGGGCTTCGACATCATTGGCGAGGAACTGCGGAACTACCCGGGCACGGTGCTGGTCGCTGCAGCCGGTAACGACGGCTCGCGTACTCCCTTCTGGCCGGCCGCATTCAGCTGGGCCGTAGGTGTCGGCGCGCTCAGCGCCAACTGGCGAAGCAGGGCCGATTTCAGCAACTACGGTCCGTGGGTCGACGTTTACGCACCTGGTGAAAGACTCGTCAACGCGTTCGCGACCGGACGGTACGAGTGCACCGAGCCACCGAACGTCGGTCAGTGGCGCGACTTCGACGGGATGGCCCGCTGGAGCGGCACGTCGTTCGCCACGCCGCTGGTGGCCGGCCTGATCGCGGCCCGCATGTCGGCGACTGGCGAAAGCGGCCCGCAGGCGGCGCAGTCTCTGCTTGCCAGGGCCGCAGCGCAGTCACTGCCGGGCGTTGGCCCTGTGTTGTTCCCTGGCCAGGCCTGCGACGACCGCCGCGATGGCTGCGGCGACCACCGTGATCGCCAGTGCGGATGCCGGTGCTGCTGCTAGCGCGTATGCCTGCGACCGATGTCACATCCTGCGGAGCCATGTTGTCTTCCCTGGAGAACGTCCACGTTCCAGGAGGCACAGCATGGCCCGCATATCCCTCGACCCGCCAAGGACGCCGCTCTACCGCGTGCTCGAGTGGTACTCAAGGCGCGCTTACGGCGAGGTTCTCGAGCCCGGCAAGGCCCTGGCGCACAACTCTCGCCTGACCTTCTCCTACCTGCGGTTCGAGCGCGCCGCAGCCACGTTCAACAAGCTCGACCCAGTCCTGAAAGAGCTGGCCGTGATGGCCGCCGCCGCGCACATCGGCTGCTCATGGTGCATGGACTTCGGCTACTGGGAGGCACACCAGCTTGGGATCGGCGCCGAGAAGTTGCGCGCTGTGCCTACCTGGCGCGAGAACCGCGAAAGGTTCAGCGCACTCGAACAGGCCGTCATGGAATACGCCGACGCGATGTGCGAATCCCCGCCTGCCGTGACGGACGAGATGTCAGCGCATCTGGTGACGCAGCTTGGCGAAGCGGCCTTCGTCGAGCTCACCTTCATGGTCGGGCTCGAGAACTTGCGCAGCCGGGTTAACTCAGCGCTCGGCCTGCGCAGCCAGGGCTTCTCTGAGCGGTGCGAGATCCCTGGCGTACTGTCGCGGCAATGACCGACTCGGCTCTCGCAGCGTTTCGCGAGCACCGTTCCGAGCTGTTCGGTATCGCCTACCGGATGCTCGGCAGTGTCGCCGACGCCGAGGACATCCTCCAGGACGCGTGGCTGAAGTGGAGCGCCGTCGACATCAGCGGGGTGGACCAGCCCCGGGCTTATCTCGCGCGTACCGTCACGAACCTGTCGCTCAACAAGCTCAAATCGGCTGCTGCACAGCGCGAGACCTACGTCGGCCCCTGGCTGCCTGAACCACTAGTGACCGCCGAGCAGGACGCGGAGCACGAGGTCGAGCAGACCGAGGCCGTGTCGCTGGCGATGCTCGTCGTGCTGGAGACCCTCTCGCCGCTCGAGCGGGCTGTTTTCGTCCTGCGGGAGGTCTTCGGCTTCACGTTCAGCGAGATAGGACAGATTCTCGACCGAAACGAAGCCGCAGTCCGCCAAGTAGGCGCCCGGGCTCGCTCTCACGTCAGGGCGCGGCGGCCACGCTACGAGGCCTCCCCGGTTACCCGCCGCAGGGTGACCGAGGAGTTCCTGGCCGCCTGCCTCGATGGTGACCCCACCCGTGTCATGGCGCTACTCGCACCGGACGTCACGGCCTGGACCGACGGCGGCGGTAAGGTCCGCGCCGCGTTGCGGCCGCTGCACGGCGCAGACAACGTGGGCCGCTGGATATTCGGCGTGCTTGGCGGCAGTCAGATTTCCGGCTTGAGCGCCGAGCCCGTGCTCGTCAACGGCCAGCCAGGCCTGCTCGTGTCCTCCGCAGGAGTCGTGGACAACGTCGTTGCGGTGGACGTGAACGCGGAAGGCAAGATCGAGGCGATCCGGCTGATCCGCAACCCGGATAAGCTCCAGCACCTCACCAAGGGGTGGGGTTAGTGATGCGCGCTGGCGAACTGGTCAGCCTCGGTCGACCCCGCCAGGGCCGTGGTCGATGCGTCAGGGTTGATCGCGGACGTGACCAGGTCGAAGTAGCCGGTACCCACCTCGCGCTGATGCCTCGTCGCGGTGTACCCCTCCGCTTCCGAAGCGAACTCGGCGTCCTGCAATTGCACGTAGGCAGGCATGCCCTCCTCGGCGTAGCCGCGCGCGAGACTGAACATCGAGTGGTTCAGCGCGTGGAAGCCGGCGAGAGTGATGAACTGGAACTTGTAGCCCATCGCGGCGAGTTCCTTCTGGAACTTGGCAATGGTCGCGTCGTCCAGGTTCGCCCGCCAGTTGAATGACGGCGAGCAGTTGTAAGCCAGCATCTGATCCGGGTACACGGAGTGGATCGCCTCGGCGAATTCGGCAGCCACGGCCAGATCAGGCGTCGAGGTCTCCATCCAGAGCAGGTCTGAGTAGGGCGCGTAGGACAGCCCGCGCGCGATGCAGGCCCCGATGCCGTTACGCACCCGGTAGAAGCCTTCTGCGGTCCGGTCGCCCGTCACGAACGGCTGGTCCCGCTCGTCGACGTCGCTGGTCAGCAGGGTCGCGGCCTGGGCGTCGGTCCGCGCGATGATCAGCGAGGGCACGCCGCAGACGTCGGCTGCCAGACGGGCTGCGCTCAGCGTCTTGATGTGCTGACCGGTCGGAATGAGCACCTTGCCGCCCAGGTGACCGCACTTCTTCTCCGAGGCGAGCTGGTCCTCCCAGTGCACACCGGCCGCGCCGGCGGCGATCATGGACTTCATCAGCTCGAAAGCGTTCAGCACCCCGCCGAATCCGGCCTCGGCGTCCGCGACGATCGGTGCCATCCAGTACGGGCCGCCCTCGCCGCCAGACTCTGCCCATGTGATCTGGTCCGCGCGCATCAGCGCGTTGTTGATCCTGCGAACCACCTGGGGCACCGAGTTCACCGGGTACAGGCTCTGGTCAGGGTAGGTCTGACCGGCTAGGTTCGCGTCGGCGGCAACTTGCCAGCCCGACAGATAGATGGCCTTGAGCCCGGCCTTGACCTGCTGTACGGCCTGGTTGCCGGTCAGCGCGCCGAGCGCGTGCACGTACTCTTCGGTGTTCAGCAAGGACCACAGTCGCTCGGCACCGACCCGTGCCAGCGTGTGCTCTTCCTGCACCGAGCCGCGGAGCCGGACCACGTCGGCGGCCGTGAAGGTCCGCTCGGTCCCGTCCCAGCGCGTATCGGATGCCCAGCGCTGCTGCAGGTCAGCGACCTGCCCATCAAAGTCCTTGCTGGCCTCGAGGCGACGATCGTTCACTGGACCCTCCTGATGTGTGCCGTCCCCGGGTGATGGATACAGCTTCACCGGGCAGGTGCGGTTTTGGTAGTCGCAGCATCGTGAAAATCAGCGAATCTTCGTGTAGTTTGAAGATGTGACGACTTTCGTCGAGAAAGATTTCGCGACTTTGCCGGACGGCGGCCTAGATCTCGTTCTCTTCGGCCAGCGACTCCGGCACATCAGACGCAGCAAGGGATTGACCCTCACCGAGCTCGGCGAGCGAGTTGGCAGGGCGCCCTCGGTGCTCTCGCTCCTGGAGAACGGCAGGCGCGAGCCCAAGATCTCCCAGATCGAGGCATTGGCGAGCGCGCTGGGCGTGCCGGCGGACGAGCTGATGCGCCGCGAGGCCCCGAGCCGCAGGGCGCAACTGGAGATCGCGCTCGCTGAAGCCCAGCGCGATCCGGTGTACGCCAGGCTTGGGCTTTCCTTCCTGCGCCCTGGCCCGCGGGTGCCGAGCGAGATGATCGAGCACATCCTCGCGCTCTTCGCTGAGCTGCGCAAAGAGCAGGCGAAGCCGACCGCGACGCCGGAAGAGGCCAGGGCGGCGAACGCGGACCTGCGCGCCCTGATGAGCGACCGCGGCAACTACTTCGCGGAGATCGAGCAGGCCGCGGCGCGCGCGCTCGAGCCGGTTGCTCACTCCGGTGGCGCGCTATCCCAAAGCATGCTGCTGTCGGTCGTGTCGCACCACGGCTTCTCCGTCCGGTACGTCCAGGACCTGCCGCGCTCCGCCCGCTCGGTGACCGACCTGCGGAACCGTCGCATCTACCTGCGGCAAGAGTCACTCGGCATGCACACCCCCCGCGCGGTCTTGTTGCAGACCCTGGGTCATTTCGTCCTTGGCCACAGTGCGCCGTCGGACTTCGCCGACTTCCTGCGCCAGCGGGTCGAGGCCAACTACTTCGCGGCCGCTGTCCTGGTACCTGAGCACGCGGCGGTCACGTTCCTGCGCAGCGCCAAGGACAACAGGAACCTGTCCGTGGAGGACATGCGGGATGTGTTCTCGGTCTCCTACGAGATGGCAGCGCACAGGTTCACCAACCTGGCCACCCATCACCTCGGCCTGACCTGCCACTTCGTCAAGAACGACGCGGGCGGCATCATCTACAAGGCCTACGAGAACGACGGCGTCGTCTTCCCGGCTGACGCGGCAGGCGCGATCGAGGGCCAGCGGATGTGCCGGCACTGGTCGGGACGGCAGGTCTTCGCTGCGGCGGACCGGTTCAGCCCGCATTACCAGTACTCAGACACCCCGTCGGGTACGTACTTTTGCCTGGCGTCCGTCGACCCCGGCAGCGAACGGGAGTTTGCGATCACGCTCGGCGTGCCCTTCGACGATGCGCGCTGGTTCCGGGGCCGGGACGCAACCAAGCGCACCAAGTCCAGCTGTCCAGATCCGGCTTGCTGCCAGCGTCCGCCCGCCAGGCTGGCGGCTCGCTGGGACGGGATGGCCTGGCCGTCTGCCAGGGCGCACTCGCACATCCTGCTCGCGCTGCCATCCGGCAGCTTCCCAGGGGTCGACGAGGCCGATGTCTATGCCTTCGTCGAAAGGCACGCCCAGGACTAGCACCGCCTGGGGCACCGCGAAAATGGCTCGCTACGCGCGGGGACTGTCTTTATCGTCGCAACCATGCGCTCCGAGCAGACGTGGCGCGTCGAGTTGCTCGCCGACCACCCTGAACTCATCGCGGCGGTCGGTGAGCTGCGCTTTCAGGAATGGGGCCACTGGGAACGCCAGGACCTCTCCTGGTTTGTCAATGTCACCCGCCGGGAGTCCGGTCGCACCGAGATCCCGGTGACGTTCGTCGGGCTGCGAGCTGACGGCTCCCTGGCGGGCGCCGTCGGTATCGGCAGGGTCGACCCGCCGGACCTGCAAGACCGCGGGCCCTGGGTAATCGGCGTGATCGTGGATCGTGCGCTGCGCGGGCAAGGCGCGGGCCGGGCGATACTCGGGCACACCCTGGGGTGGGCCGCTGACCAGGGCTTCGATCCAGTCTGGGTCGCGACGGGGCCCGAGGCTGTCGGCTTCTATCAGCGGTGCGGCTGGGAGCTGACGGAGACCTATCGCGGCCAGGAGCATGACGAGGTCAACATTCTCCGCTACCGCCACCGCGCGGACGGGCCGCAAACCGCGTAAGGGCAGGGTTTCCGCGAAGAGTTAGGCGTCACATACGACCGTAGCTCTTCCCGTATGGCCATACCGGAACGCCGAACAGCCAGGACGCGCCCGTTATGCGAACTTTGGCG
>DATELR010000201.1:0-5801 GCA_035276345.1 Streptosporangiaceae bacterium
TGCGGGCCTCTGCTGCAGAGGGCACGACGGGCGGGGAGGGCGCGTGACGCAGCTGGTACTGAGCGGCTGCCACGTCCTGACCATGGACGCCGCGCGAGCCGAGCATCCGAGCGGCTACGTCGTGGTCGACGGGAACCAGATTGCCGCGGTCGGGGCCGGCCCCGTTCCTGCGGAGTACGCCGAGGCGAGGGTGTTCGACGCATCAGGGTGCCTGGCGACGCCGGGGCTGATCAACACCCACCATCACCTCTACCAGTGGGCCACTCGTGGCCGGGCCGTCGACTCCACCCTGTTCCAGTGGCTGACCGAGCTGTATCCGGTGTGGGCCAGGATCGACGCGCAGGTCGTCAGGGACGCGGCGACCGCCGCGCTGGCCTGGCTGGCCAGGACTGGCTGCACGACCAGCACCGACCACCATTACGTGTTCCCGCGCGGCGGTGGTGACGTACTCGGTTCGACGATCGCCGCGGCGCGCGACGTGGGCCTGCGGTTCCACCCGACCCGCGGCTCAATGGACCTGGGCGCCTCGTCGGGCGGCCTGCCGCCCGACGAGGTCACCGAAGATCTCGACGCGATCCTCGCCGCGACCTCGAAGGCGATCGCCGATTTCCATGACCCATCGCCGGGTTCGATGCTGCGGATGGGCGTGGCGCCGTGCTCGCCGTTCTCCGTGACGGGTGAGCTCATGACCGGGGCGGCGGGTCTGGCGCGGCAGCTTGGAGTTCGGCTGCACACGCACATCGCAGAGACCGCGGATGAAGACGAGTTTTGCGCCGCGCATTTCGGCTGCACGCCGGTCGAGTACCTGGATTCGCTCGGCTGGCTGGCCAGCGATGTGTGGCTGGCGCACGGCGTTCACCTCGACGACGCCGCGATCGCGCGGCTGGCAGCGACCGGGACAGGTATCGCGCACTGTCCCTCCTCCAACGCGCGGCTCGGCGCCGGCATCTGCCGGACCGCCGACCTTCTCGCCGCAGGCGTACCGGTCGGCCTCGGCGTCGACGGCTCTGCGTCGAACGAGGAGAGCTCGCTGATCGGAGAAGCCCGAGAGGCGGTGCTGATGGCGAGGGCGGCCGGCGGGCCGCAGGCACTGACAGTCCGGCAGTCGATGGAGCTGGCGACGCTCGGCGGTGCGAAACTGATCGGCCGAGCCGAAGAGCTCGGCTCGCTTGAACCGGGAAAGCTCGCAGACATCGCGCTGTGGCGGGTCGACGGCCTCGCCCACGCCGACATCGCCGATCCCGTCGCCGCGCTGGTGCTCGGCGCCCGCCCGCCGCTAGAGCTGCTCCTGGTCAATGGCCGCCCGGTGTTGGAACACGACGAGCTGACCACCATAGACGAGCGCGCCACCACCGAAGCCGCCACCCGCGCCGCCGCCGCCCTCCGCTGACGGCAACGTCGCAAGGCGTTATCCCGCTGGAGCGGTTTGCAGCACGTCCGGGGGGCGGCGACTTGGTCCTGTACGGCCGAGCGTCATATCGATGGGCTGGCCTGTGGCTGCATCGAGGAAGGTCCAATTCAGGCATTGGCTGGCTGGCCGGGTCGAACCGGGCCTGCAATTCGAAGAGCTGTAGCCGTATGCCAATTCATTCAGTGCGTGATAGGCCATGCCGTCACGGATGATGTTGCCGTGGTGGCACTCGGCACCGCAGTCTGGCCCGACCGGAAAGGTCAGCAAGCCGAGTTGAACCCGCACGGTTGCCGGGATTGCCGTGACCTTCCGGCCTCCAGCCTGCTGCTCCCACTGGCTATAAGCCTGCAATGGAGTCATTGCGGGAGCGGCTGAGGACGGTGGCGGCGCGAACGTCTCATGAATGCTGCGATCGATCACAATTGTGGTGGTCAAAGACATAGCCCGGATGGCATTGGCGTGAGCGATGCTCGCCCGAACCGCGACCACGCTGACCGCCAGGACAGCGAGCCCGAGTGCGCCGATCATGATCCGCGGCTCGCGAATCCGCATGTGCCTTCCTCAACCAGGTCAGCGGATACATGCCAGGCAAGACGCATGTGATGCGCGCGGCGCTGGCGCACAGCATGATCCCACGGCCCCGCCCGTCGTGTCTGGAGCTCATCTCAACCCCCCGGCCACCCGCAACGGGGGCTCCCCGTTGCGGGTCTTACAGCAACAGGGCGCCCCCGTTGCTCGTGGATCAGCGCCTGTCAGACGAGAATGCAATGCTGCGGGCATGCCACGGACAATTCAGATTGATAGAAGTCTCGTAGAGACCTGGCGGAGTCAATGCGATCTGATCACCCGGCCGCAGGCCTTAGCGGCAGGGCTGACCGACGCGGCGCTGCGTAGCCGATTGCGCGCGGGAGGACCATGGACCGCGGTCTTGCCCGGCGTCTACTTCGTGCACAATGGCGGCCTGACGACTGGTCAGCGAGAGGCGGCCGCACTCTTATACGCAGGTCAGGGAAGTGTCATCACGGGCATCTCGGCGCTGGCGCGGATGGGCCTGCGGGTGTCGATTCCAGTCATCGTCGACGTCCTAGTGCCGCACGATCAGCGACGAGCGAGCCGCAGTTTCGTGCGGATCGTGAGAACGAGACGAATGCCGGAACAGGTCTGGAAGACCGACGGATTGTCTTGGGCGCCAGCTGCGCGCTCGGTTGCCGACGCCGCGCGCTTACGCGACGAACCGAATTATGTTCGGGCACTTGTCGCCGATGCTGTGCAGCAACGCAAGTGCACGGTTCAGGACCTTGCTGCAGAGGTGTTCGCAGGACCGAACAGAGGATCGGCGGCGTTGCGAGCGGCGTTAGAAGAGGTCAGCGACGGAATCCGATCCGTTGCGGAGGGTGACCTGCGGAAACTAGTCAAAAGCGGGCGGTTGCCTGAACCCATGTACAACCCGCGGCTCTTCGTGGGTGATGCGTTCCTGGCGCAGCCGGACGCTTGGTGGGCGGAGGCTGGCGTCGCTGCCGAGGTTGACTCGCGCGAATGGCACTTGTCACCAGCGGATTGGGAGCGGACTCAGGTCAGGCATGCTGCCATGAGTGCGCACGGGATCCTCGTGCTTCATTTTGCCCCGCGGAGAATCCGGACTGACGGGGCTGCCGTCCTCGCGCAGCTCCGGGCTGCGATCGAGTCAGGGCAGAGGCGGCCGGCGCTTCCAATCCGCGCCGTGCCGTCGAGGTAGTTCGGCTGTTGGAAAGATCGCCTCGAAATCGGGCGGCAACCTTTTGGCGGACTGGCGCATCCTTGAAGCGTGCCAGACGACATCATCTCGTTCGGAGGGCCTGAGCTCCGGTCACGACGTGAGGCCGACGAGTCGGTTGAGTCGCTGTTCCATGCGCACTACCCGCGCATCGTGTATACCGCGTTCTCGCTGGTAGGCGACTGGGATCTGGCCGAACAGCTGGCGCAGGAGGCGTACCTGCGGCTGTGGCGGCGTTGGCGATGGATCTCTGATCCGCAGGCGGCGCCGATGTACCTGCAGCGGACAGTGGTCAACCTGTCGCGCGAGACGATCAGGCGCAAGGTCATCGAGCGGCGGGCGCTGAAGATCAGGGGTGCCGAACGGGCTGCCGCGCCCGGACCCGACCCGGCCGCTCTCGCTGAGCTGCGACGGGCGATTGCCGCACTGCCGGTCAGGAAGCGGGAGTGCGTGGTGCTGCGGTTCCTGCTTGGGATGTCCGAGGCCGAGACCGCTGAGTTGCTCGGGATCTCGGTCGGCACGGTGAAAAGCCAGACGCATAAGGGGTTGCGCCTGCTCAGGGAGTACCTGGACGGACCGGCCGGCGAGCTCGGCAACGCAGATGCGCAGGCGGCGGGAAACGGTATCTGGCCGGGCCGGCAGGAGCGAGCTGGCGAGGCCGCGCGTCGGGAGCTTGCAACCGGACAGCAGGAGCGAGCGGATATCGCCGGCGCAGGCTCGGCGCGCAGGCGGGGGAGGACCGCGACATGACCGAAACCGACCTTGAGCAGCGGCTCCGCGAGCTGCGGCAGGCGGACATGCCGCCTTCCAGCACGCGACGTCCGATCGACACAGCGGCTGCCTGGCGCGAGTTCGAGGCTCTGCGTTCGCGGTCGGTCGCGACGCGGAGGCGCTCCCTGGCCATCGCGGCGGTCGCGGCGGTTGCCGCGCTGGCGATCGCGATCCCGGTGCTGACCGGCGCGAACAACGGCCAGCGGCCTCAGCCGGTTACCAGTGGCAACATCCCGGCGATGCCGCACACGTATCCGAAGGCGATCGCTGCCCGCATTCCGATGAGCGGGGTGATGCAGGTGGTCGGTGACGCCGGGCACGCGTGGGTCGTGCGCGTGCGCCCCGGCCTCACCACGACGTACCAGCTCGTCGGGATCGACCTGCGGACGAACTCCATCATGTTCAGGACGGGCCTTGGCAGGCAGCTGCCGTCGATCGCTGCAGGCGATGGCAGGCTCTGGCTGACCACGCCGTACGGCCAGGCGCGCGGGCAGATCGTTCGCGTCGATCTGGCCACCGGGCAGGTGCTGACCAGCATCCACGTCAGCGCGGCCATCATTCACCAGCACGCGGGTCATTGCATGCACCTCAGCTACAGCGCGGGCATGCTGTACGCCAGCTGCAAGCTCAAGGGCTCGCAGCGGACCGCATTCTGGAACATCATCCCGTCGAACGAGAAGGCTTACTATCTCGGCGGAGTCGTGCCCGGCAGCGTCAGATCGCTGATCGCCGCGCCGGACGCGCTCTGGTACGTGCATAACTACCAGCGCCCCAGCGGCATTGCTCACACCGCCGGCGACACGAAGTATGTCTCAGCTCCTGTCAGTGGCTATTGGAACTGGCCCTCGGTCAGTCAGGACCTCATCTACGACAGCGGTTCGATCTGGCTGCTCAGCGCGGGGGAGCGGCTGATCCGGATCGACCCGGCGAACGGCAAGATCACGCACGTCTTCACGTACCGCAACTATGACCCGGGCCGAGCGGGCGGCCTCGACTTCCTGGCTGCGGGCGGAGGCTGGCTGTGGTTCCTGGATAACGGGTACCCGTTCAGCGGGGTCCTGCGGGTCAGCGAGTCCACCGGGCGTCCGGCCGGCGGAGTCCGCATCCCTCCGGCCTCGTGCGGGCAGGTCGTCTGCTCCCAGATCTACTACACCCCCGGTTCGGTGTGGGTGCCGACCGCGGAGCTGCTGATCAGGATCGACACATCCCGCATGTCCGGCTAGGACCGAATGAGAGTCGGCCCGCCATCTTCAGCCGAGCAGGCGCATCCTTGAAGCATGCGAGAGGACATCATCACGCTCGGCGGGCCAGGGCGCCTGTCACGTGGTGATGCCGACGAATCGATCGAGACGCTCTTTGAAGAGCACTATCCGCGCACCGTCTATACCGCGCTTTCCCTAGCAGGGAAGTGGGATCTCGCGGAGCAGTTCGCCAGACAGGCGTTCCTACGCTTGTGGCGGCGCCCGCGAATGCTGGCCGATCCTGAGGTCGCTTCGCTGTACCTCCAGCGCACGGTAGTGGCCCTGTCGCGCGGATCGGTCTGGCGCAGGTTCGCCCCGCGCGGGGCCGACCCGGTGCCGGTAGCCGAGCTCTGGCGCGCCATTGCCGCTCTCCCGGTACGGACGCGTGAATGCGTGGTGTTGCGGTGCCTGATCGGGGCGTCCGAGACTGCAGCAGCTGATCTGCTCGGAGTCTCAACGCGCACAGTTAGCTCGCAGACGCATAACGGGCTCCGCCAGCTCAGGGAGAGCACGGATGCGACCGGCCTGATCGGCGAGTCCGAAGCCGAGGCCGGGGCGGGCGGGGCTGAGCCGGGCGGAGCTGCGCCGGGCGGAGCTGCGTCGGGCGGAGCTGCGTCGGGAGATG
>DATELR010000202.1:0-4845 GCA_035276345.1 Streptosporangiaceae bacterium
CGCTATCAGGACCTGGCGCGGGTGATGACCGAGGGCCGCGACGTCGTCGAGCGGGCGCTGCGCTCGCGTGCCCTGCCTGACTCACCCTGACGGGCCGGCTGATCATCCGGAAACAGCATGAGGCGCGGGCCGGATAGGCGACGTCCATGCTGAGCCAGGGCCGTCTGATCCCCCCGCAGCACCTGGGCCGATGGTATGGTAAGTGGTATGGCCACGAGAAAGGTGACTATCACCCTGGACGAGGCACAGCTCGGCCAGATCCGCTCGCTGGTGCAGGCCGGGACCGCTGCGAGCGTGTCCGGGTTCGTGCAGCATGCCGTCGCGGTCGCCTTGGATGACGTTGCGGGATGGGGTGCCATGCTCGCCGAGGCGCTGCGCGCAACCGGCGGTGAGCTCTCCGACAAAGAGCGCGCCTGGGCTGATGAGGTGCTCGGCACCGGGACCCAGCCGGCGGCGTGATGCCGGGCGTGACGCTGGACGCCGGCGGGCTGATCGCCTTGGACCGTGATGATCGCCGTGTGGTGGTGCTCCTGGCCCGTGCGCGGGAAACCGGCGTGCG
Source organism: Streptosporangiaceae bacterium (assembly GCA_035276345.1). Taxonomy (GTDB): domain Bacteria; phylum Actinomycetota; class Actinomycetes; order Streptosporangiales; family Streptosporangiaceae; genus Chersky-822. The sequence goes on from DATELR010000202.1 coordinate 560, forward strand.
GGTGACGGTTCCAGCCTCGGCGCTGGCTCAGGCTATCCGGCGGCCGGAGCGGCAGGTGCGGCTATCCCGGCTGATCCGCCAGCCGGGCACCGACGTCGTTGATCTGGGCCGGGTAGATGCGACCCACGTCGGCAGGCTGCTGGCGGCCAGCGGGACTTCTGATATTGCCGACGCCCACGTAGTGATCTGCGCCCGCCGCGCCGGCCAGTCGGTCGTCACCTCCGACCCCGGTGACTTGCGCCAGCTTGACCCTGCCCTCCGGCTCATCGCGCTGTAGCCGACAGCGCTCCGCTGACCCAAGGTAAGACGTCCTCGCGCAGCTCCCTGCTGGGCTCCATCTAGCTGACCGTACATCTCAGCTCTGCGAGGGCCGCCGGACTGCCAGCCTTGGTCACGCTGGGCTGAGCAGCGTGGCGCCAGTTGCTGTCTGGGCGTAGCCAACGAGCGCACCGAGCGCGGTGGACGCGTCGATCGAGGAGACCTTCGCAAGCAGGTGGAAGCCGTAGGCGTCTTCCAGGGCGACGAGGTTGCGGGCGAGAGTCAGCGCTGGCTGGCTGAGCCGGAAGGCCCCTGCTGATTGGCCCTCCTGGAGGACCGAGAGATAGAGCGAGACCTCGCGATCAAAGAGCTGGGACATCAGCCGGGCATGCACCGAGCTGCGGCTGGCATTGGCGCTCAACTCGTTAAGCACCTGGCTCAACTGGCGGTCCTGCTCCCCGGGCAGCCCTGAGCGGATCAGCTGGAGCAGCCGCTGTTGCGGATTGGCTACCTGGTCCATCGCCTGCAGGCGCGCCCAGTAGTAGCGCTCGACCGCCGCCTCATGTGCCTCCTGCACGAGAGACTCCAGGTCAGCGTAGTAGTAGGCCACCAGGCGGTGCGAGACGCCGACGCGGTCGGCGATCGCGGCGAGGGTGAGAGCCTCGATGCCGCGGTCTGCGATGAGCTCGATCGTGGCGGACACCAGTTGCTGCCGCCGCGCGGCCTGGTCCTTCTTCCGCGCCATGCTCTCACCTTCTCCGACGGCGCCTGTTGCGATCGTGCCCTTGCGGAACCTGTGGTCATGTCTCTGGACACGCCCCGGCTCTCAGAATAGTTTGCTCTTAACCGCAAAGAAAGGTGGCATGGGTGAGCGGACACGAGGAGCGCTCATGACCGGCGCCGGGGCGAGCGTGCCGCCAGCGCCCTACGACATCCTCTTCGAACCGGTCGCCATCGGCCCGCTGGTCACCAAGAACCGGTTCTTCCAGGTGCCGCACTGCAATGGCATGGGCTACCGCGACCCGAGCGCCCAGGCCGCGATGCGCAAGGTCAAGGCCGAGGGCGGCTGGGCGGTCGTGTCCACCGAGCAGGTTGAGATCCACCCGACCTCGGACATCACGCCGTTCATCGAGCTGCGGATCTGGGACGACAGCGATCTCCCGGCCCTGTCGCTGATCGCCGCCGCGATCCATGACGGCGGCGCGCTCGCTGCGATCGAACTGTGCCACAACGGGCTGAACGCGCCGAACCTTTACAGCCGGGAGACCCCGCTGGGGCCCCATCACCTGCCGGTGGCCAGCTACGGCTGCGACCCGGTGCAGGCGCGGATGATGAGCAAGCAGGACATCGGCGATTTGCGCCGATGGCACCGCAACGCCGTGATCCGCTCGATGAAGGCCGGTTACGACCTCGTCTACGTGTACGCCGGGCACTCCTTCGGCGGCATCGAGCACTTCCTCTCGCCGCGTTTTAACCATCGCACCGACGAGTACGGCGGCAACCCCCGCAACCGGATGCGGCTGCTGCGTGAGCTTCTCGAGGACACCCAAGAGGCCGCCGGCGGCCGCGTTGCCGTGGCCTGCCGGATCAGCGTGGAGGAAGGGCTCGGCGACGCTGGCCTCAGCCGCGGTGACATAGCGGAGATCCTTGGCGAGATCGGCGAACTGCCGGATCTGTGGGACTTTGTGCTGGGCACATGGGAGGCCGACTCCAACACCTCCCGCTTCGGCCCGGAAGGGGAGCAGGAGCAATACGTCATCGGCCTGAAGCAGCTGACCACCAAGCCTGTCGTCGGCGTCGGCCGGTTCACGTCGCCGGACACCATGGTCCACCAGGTGAAGGCCGGCATCCTCGATCTCATCGGCGCCGCGCGGCCCTCAATCGCCGATCCGTTCCTGCCTGAGAAGATCCGCACGGGAAGGCTGGAGACGATCCGCGAATGCATCGGCTGCAACATCTGCGTCTCCGGCGACTTCACGATGTCGCCGATCCGGTGCACGCAGAACCCGAGCATGGGTGAGGAGTTCCGCCGGGGCTGGCATCCTGAGCGGATCCGGGCGCGCGACTCCGACTCGCGGATCCTCGTGGTCGGCACCGGGCCGGCCGGGCTTGAGGCGGCACGGGCCCTGGGGGTGCGGGGCTACGACGTCGTGCTCGCGGAGGCCACACGCGACCTTGGCGGCCGCGTTGCCCGGGAGTCGAGGCTGCCCGGCTTGTCCGCCTGGGCGCGGGTGTTGGACTACCGCCAGCAGGCCATCGCGGCGATGCCCAACGTCGAGGTCTACCGCGAGAGCAAGATGAGCGCCGACGATATCGTCGAGTTCGAGTTCCAGCACGTCGCCGTCGCCACCGGCGCGACGTGGCGGCGCGATGGCGTCGCTCGCTGGCACGTCCAGCCGATCCCCATCCAGCCCGGCGCCGACGTGCTCACCCCCGATGACATCATGGCCGGGGCGCGGCCCTCGGGCGCCCGCGTGGTCGTGTACGACGATGACCATTACTACCTGGGCGGCGTCGTCGCAGAACTGCTGCGCGACGAAGGCTTCGAGGTCGAGATCGTGACGCCCGCCGCCCAAGTGTCGGCCTGGACTGTCAACACGCTGGAGGTCGGCAAGATCCAGCGCCGGCTGCTCCTCGCCGGGGTCACGCTCCGCACCAGCGCCGCGCTCACTGCGGTCGGCGCCGGCAAGGTGACGCTGGCCAGCACCTACACCGGCCAGCTGACCGAGGCCGCGGCGGACAGCGTGCTCATGGTGACCGCGAGGCTGCCCAGCGAAGGTCTCTATCAGCAGCTGCTGGTCCGCAAGGAGCAGGGCCTGATCGCCTCGGTCCGCGCTATCGGCGACGCGTGGGCCCCGGGCACCATCGCCGCTGCTGTCTGGTCTGGCCGCCGCTACGCCGAAGAGTTCGACGCCGAGCTGCCCGGCAATGACGTCGTGCCCTTCCGGCGCGAGGTCACCCGGCTCTCTGCGGATCCGGCATGAGAGCCGCACCCACTACCAGCGCGAGGGAAGCATCATGATCAGGACCGGCGAACAGTACCGGCAGTCCCTGGCGGACGGCCGCGAGGTGTGGATCGACGGCGAGCAGGTCAAGGACATCACCACTCATCCGGCGTTCAAGCCGATCGTCGACGTGCGGGCCCGGATCTATGACCTGGCACACCAGCCCGGGACCGCCGCGGCCATGACGTACGTGGACGATGCGACCGGCGAGACCTGCGCGATCGGCGGCAAGCCGCCGAAGACCAAGCAGGACTGGCACGCCAAGCACGCAGCGGTTGAAACCGTCCTCGACGAGGCCGGCGGCGTAGTCACCCGCGTCGGCGATGAGACCGTCGGCGAGATGTGGTCCCTCTACGACGGCCAAGAGGTGCTCAACGAGATCGATCCGACCTTCTCCGCGAACATCCGTGATCACGTGCGCAGAGCCGCGCTGCTCGATCCCTTCCACGTCTCCGCGAACACCGACCCCAAAGGGGACCGCAGCCGGCACCCGCGTGAGCAGGATCCCGACGTGCTGCTGCACGTGGTCCGGGAGACAGACAACGGCATCGTGGTCCGCGGCGCCAAGTTCGAGACCGCGGCCGCCTACGCCAATCAGGCCTTCGTCAAGCCCACCATCGGCGACTGGGGCAACGACACCCTCTCGGACTACGCCGTCGGCTTCATCGCCGACATGGGAGCGCCCGGCATCCGGCACATCTGCCGCTCCGGCTTCGCCGGGCGGCTGGACCCGGAGGACTACCCGCTCAGCAACCGCTTCGACGAGGTCGACACTCTGATCGTCTTTGACGACGTGGAGATCCCCTGGGAGAACATCCTGTTCTACCGGCACACCCGGGCCGCGGCCTACATCCGTGCGACGCTGCACCGTTACAGCATGTACGCGTTCGTCCACCGGCACCTGCGCCTGGCTGACCTGCTGCTCGGCTTCGCCTACGCCAACGCGCAGCAGACCGGGGTGAAGATGCACCAGGGTGTGCGGGAAAAGATCGCGCAGCTCGCGTGCTACCGCGAGGGCATCGC
>DATELR010000203.1:0-3018 GCA_035276345.1 Streptosporangiaceae bacterium
TGCCGCTCAACTACGCCGCACTGGGTCTGGTTCTCGACCTGCTTGACCGGATCCGAGAGCTGGAGGACGCGAGCAGAAGGAGCGCACCACCATGGACATGAATCGGCTGACCCAACGATCCCAGGAAGCCTTGCAGGAGGCGCAGACCATCGCCATCCAGCTTGGGCAGACCGAGGTCGACACGGAGCACCTGCTGCGCGCGCTGATCTCGGACGACGACGGGCTGGCGCCGCGGTTGTTTGGGTTCGCCGGCGTCGATACCGACGCCTTGCGGGGCGACCTCGACGCCGAGCTGCGCCGCCGGCCGTCAGTTAGCGGCCCCGGGGCCGCGCCGGGCCAGGTGTTCGTCACCCAGCGGCTGAGCCGGGCGCTGGATGCGGCCGACCGCGAGGCCAAGCGGCTCAAGGACGAGTACGTGTCCGTCGAGCATCTGCTCCTGGGAATCCTCGAGCAGAGCTCGGCGGCATCGCGGCTGCTGCAAACCCGCGGGTTTACCCGGGACTCGCTACTCGGCGCCCTGACCCAGGTACGCGGCAACCAACGCGTCACGTCGGCGACGCCGGAGGGCAGCTACGAGGCGCTGGAGAAGTACGGGCGGGATCTGGTCGACGAGGCCCGCGGCGGCCGCCTCGACCCGGTGATCGGCCGAGACACCGAGATACGCCGCGTGATTCAGATCCTGTCCCGGAAGACGAAGAACAACCCGGTGCTGATCGGTGAGCCAGGCGTGGGCAAGACGGCGATCGTGGAAGGTCTCGCGCAGCGGATCGTGCGGCGGGATATCCCGGAAGGCCTGCGCGACAAGACGGTCTTCGCACTCGACATGAGCGCACTCGTGGCCGGCGCGAAGTACCGGGGTGAGTTCGAGGAGCGGCTGAAGGCGGTATTGGCCGAGGTCAAAGCCGCCGAGGGTCGGATTCTGCTGTTCGTCGACGAAATGCATACGGTGGTCGGCGCCGGTGCCGCCGAAGGCAGCATGGACGCCGGCAACATGCTCAAGCCCATGTTGGCCCGCGGCGAGCTGCATATGATCGGCGCAACCACGCTCGACGAGTACCGCAAGCATGTCGAGCCGGATGCTGCGCTGGAACGGCGCTTCCAGCCGGTCATGGTCGACGAGCCGACGGTCGAGGACACCATCTCGATCCTGCGTGGGTTGCGGGAGCGGCTGGAGATCTTCCACGGCGTGAAGATCCAGGACAACGCTCTGGTCGCGGCGGCGACCTTGAGCCATCGGTACATCTCCGACCGGTTCCTGCCCGATAAGGCGATCGACCTGGTGGACGAGGCGTCGGCGCGGTTGCGCACCGAGATCGATTCGATGCCGGCGGAGCTGGACAGCCTGACCCGACGGGTCATGCGGCTGGAGATCGAGGAAGCGGCGCTCTCGAAGGAGGATGACCCGGCAAGCCAGTCCAGGCTGGAGGAGCTGCGCCGGGAGCTGGCCGACCTGCGCGCCGAGACGGATGCGAAACGAGCCCAGTGGGAGGCCGAACGGCAGGCCATCCGTCGGGTTCAGGACCTGCGCGGGGAGCTGGAACAGGCCCGGCAGGAGGCAGATGAGGCCGAGCGTCGGTATGACCTGAACCGGGCCGCCGAGCTGCGATTCGGGCGTATCGCCGAGCTGGAACGGCGATTGAGCGCCGAGGAGCAGCAGCTGGCCAGCAAGCAGGGCGTTCGGCGCCTGCTGCGTGAGGTGGTTACCGAGGCCGAAATCGCCGAGGTGGTCGCTTCCTGGACCGGCATCCCCGTCGCTCGCTTGCAAGAAGGCGAGCGTCAGAAGGTGCTGCGCCTGGACGAGATCCTGCACGAGCGGATCGTTGGGCAGGACGAGGCCGTGCAGGCGGTGGCCGACGCCATGATCCGCGCGCGGTCCGGCATCAAGGACACTCGACGCCCCATCGGGTCGTTCATCTTCCTTGGCCCCACCGGCGTCGGGAAGACCGAGCTGGCCCGCACCCTCGCGGACGCGCTGTTCGACAGCGATCAAGCGATGATCCGCCTCGACATGAGCGAGTACCAGGAACGGCACACCGTGAGCAGGCTGGTCGGCGCCCCACCGGGCTATGTGGGCTACGACGAGGGGGGCCAGCTCACCGAGGCCGTTCGCCGCAAGCCGTTCTCGGTCGTGTTGCTCGACGAGATCGAGAAGGCCCACCCAGACGTGTTCAACACGCTGCTGCAGGTGCTCGACGACGGGCGGCTGACCGACGGCCAAGGCCGCACCGTGAACTTCCGCAACACGGTGATCATCATGACCTCCAACATCGGCTCCGCTTATCTGCTGGACGGCGTGACGCCGGACGGTGAGATCAAGACCGAGGCGCGTGACCTCATTTTCGGTGAGCTACGGGCGCGGTTCCGTCCCGAGTTCCTCAACCGGATCGATGACATTGTGCTGTTCAAGCCACTCGCTCCGGCCGAGATCGAACGCATCGTCGACCTGATGTTTGACGACCTGCGCCGCCGGCTGGCCGAGCGGCGCATCAACCTCGAGGTGACCGACCAGGCATGTCGATACATCGCCCGGCAGGGATTCGATCCCATCTACGGTGCCCGGCCGCTGCGCCGCTATATCGCCCGCGAGGTTGAGACCAAGATAGGACGAGCGCTGCTCGCCGACGCCATCCCCGACCAGTCCACGATCCGGCTCGACATCATCGATGACGACCTGGTCGTCACCTACCAAGCTGCCCAGGTGGCCGCGTGAGTACAGCGGTCGCCACCACCACTGTGCAGTGCGCGAACTGCGGCCGGCGGAATCGCGTGCCTGACGTCGCCAAAGGCGCGCCGCGTTGCGGACAGTGCCATCAGCCGTTGCCCTGGATTGTCGACGCAGCAGACGCGTCGTTCGCCGAGGTGGCCGATGGGGCGACGCTCCCTGTCATTGTCGACTTGTGGGCTCCATGGTGCGGGCCATGCCGGATGGTCAGCCCGGTGCTGGCCGAGTTGGCTCGAGATTTCGCCGGCCGAGTCAAGCTCGTCAAGGTCAACGTCGACGACAACCCGGTCATCTCG
>DATELR010000204.1:0-6355 GCA_035276345.1 Streptosporangiaceae bacterium
TCCGCGAGGTCCCTGATGTGTTCCTGGACGCCACCGGGAACGTCCCAGGAGTAAGGGCAGACGACGCCGATCCTCACGAGCCGCCCTCCGCCTTCGCCGCAGCGCCGTTCTTGCTGGCCGCTCGCTCCCTGGCAGCCGCCCGCGCCCTGGCGGCAGCGAGCCGTTGCGGATCGAGGTCGTCGACGAAAACCCGCTGCAGCATGTGCCAGTCGGCTGGGTGCTGCCTGATGCCCTCCTCGAAGTCGCGCGCGACCTGCTGGGTCATCGCGGCGGCCTTCTGCCACCGGTCGCCGCCTTCTGGCACCGGAATCTCCTTGCAGACGTGGATGCCCCAGCGGTCACCCTCGTACCACAAGATCGCGGGCATCAGCGCGGCACCAGTTTGCACGGCCAGAGCGGCAGATCCGCCCATCATCAGCGCCTTTTCCCCGAAGAACTCGACTTCAATTCCGCCGCCCGCCACGTCCCTGTCGCTTGGCAGGGCGACCATCTTGCCAGCCCGCAGCCGCTGCGCCAGGACACCGAACGGGCTCAAACCGCCGCTGGCTGGCAGTACCTCCATGCCGATCGCTTCACGGAATGCCACGAAACGCTCGTAGACCGACTCGGGATCAAGCCGCTCCATGACGGTGGTGAATGACCCTGCCCCTTTGGCGATGATCCACGCGCCCGCCTGGTCCCAGTTGCCCATGTGCGGCAGCGGGACTACAACGCCGCGGCCCGACGCCAGGTGCGACAGCAGCGCGTCGACCTCGCCGCTGGCGACAGTACCGTCGACCAGCCGATCCGTGGTCATCACGGGAAGCCTGAAGATCTCCAGCCAGTACCTGGCATAGGACTGCATGGACGCGCGAGAGGCAACCCTGAGGTCCTGGCCGGTAGCGCCAGGGCCGAGTACCCGCCTCAGGTTGCCCTCGAGCACCCTGATCCTCGGCCCCTGCCTCCGCCAGGCGATGTCGCCGACGAAACCGAACATAGACGCCGCCCACGACTCGGGCAGGCGGCACACGGCGGACCATCCGAGCGCGTAGGCGGCGCCAACCAGCCGGGCCTTAAGGGTCGGCCTGGTTTGTTCACCGGGCACCCAGCACCTCCGAGACTCGAGCTCGCGTGATCGACGGCAGCTGACCGCGCTCTACCGCGCCTTCGTCGCCGCGCTGCTCGAAGCCCCCGTCGCGTCGGCCTGGCGCGATGCCGCAGCCTTGCGCACCGCGTAGACCCGCTGACCGAAGGTGAATGCGCTCAGCACGGCGAGGATCCAGAGTCCTACAGAAAGGACATACGGTACGCCAAGTCCAGCGAGTCCGATAGCTACCAGACCGATCAGCAATCGCTCAGCCCGCTCGGCGATTCCCACGTCGCAACTCAGCCCAACGCCTTCGGCTCGGGCCTTCGCATACGAGACTAGCCCGCCGACGACGAGGCAGAACAGCGCCACGGCAGCGAGCGGCTTGTCGTGGCCGCCGGTGGCGAGCCAGATGGTGATGCCAGCGAAGACCGCGGAATCAGACACCCGGTCGAGCGTCGAGTCCAGGAACGCCCCGAAGACGCCGGTGCTGCCCTGGATCCTGGCGAGCGTTCCGTCCAGCATGTCGGTGAGCACGAAACCCGTGCAGACCATCGTCCCGGCGAACAGGTGGCCGGTCGGGAACAGGCTCAGCGCGCCGGCCGTCATGCCGATGGTGCCGGTCACGGTCAGCATGTTCGGCGTTACCGGGGTGCGCGCGAGGGCCCGTCCTACTGGCGTCAGCAGCTGGGCAAGACCTGGTCGCAGCACTTTCAGCATGTCCGTTTGATCTTACTGGCGAATGATCATCCGTTTCACAACCCGGGCGGAACGGGTTCGCCCGGGTTCGTCACATCCTGGATTGACCACGTCAGGGCCAGCCGATTGCCGCCGAGGGCTTGTGGTTGCGCGGGCGGTGGGTAAAGGCTGGCACCAGCAGCAGCCAACATGAACGTCAGGAGGCGGTGGTATGGCGGAGAAGGCAACATCGGGCGCCGCCGGCAGGGCACCAGCGGCCGGCCAGCCCGAAAACGTGCGGAACGTTGTGCTGGTCGGCCACTCCGGAGCCGGTAAGACCACGCTGGTCGAGGCGTTGCTCGTCGCGACCGGCACCATTCAGCGGGCCGGTCGGGTCGAGGACGGCAGCACCGTCAGCGATTTCGACGAGGTCGAGATCAGGCAGGGGCGCTCGGTCAACTTGACGCTTGCGCCGTTCATGCACAACGACGTCAAGGTCAACCTCCTGGACACGCCCGGTTACGCCGACTTCGTCGGTGACCTGCGGGCTGGTCTGCGGGCCGCCGATGCCGCGCTCTTCGCGGTATCTTCCGCCGACGGAATTGACGGCCTCACGTCCATGCTCTGGGACGAGTGCGCGAGCGCGGGCACGCCACGGGCAGTGGTCATCACCAAGCTCGACCACCACAGAGGAGACTTCAGCGAGGCGCTCGACGCGTGCAGGAGCGCCTTCGGTGAATCCGTCGCGCCGCTGTACCTGCCGGTCGGCGACGGCCAGGGCACCGTCAACGGCCTGATCGGTCTGCTGTCCGAGCGCTACTACGACTACACGAGCGGCACGCGGACCGAGCGGGACCCAGATCCCGAGAACGTCGACCAGCTCGAGGAGTACCGCGGCGCGCTGATCGAGTCGCTCATTCAGGAGAGCGAAGACGAGAGCCTGATGGACAGGTACTTGTCCGGCGAGCAGATCGATCAGAAGGTACTGATCGAGGACCTGGAAAAGGCAGTGGCCAGGGGGAGCTTCTACCCGGTGATCCCGGCGGCCGCGCTGCAGGGCATCGGGCTGGCCGAGTTGCTCGAGCTAATGACGCAGGCATTCCCGTCGCCGCAAGAGCACCCGCTGCCAACGGTGACGACGATCGACGGCAAGCCAGTCAACGGGATCAGTTCCGATCCCTCAGGTCCCCTGCTCGCCGAGGTGGTCAAGACCACGTCAGACCCGTATGTCGGCAGGATCAGCCTGGTCCGCGTCTTCTCAGGGACGCTGCGCCCTGACGCCACCGTGCACGTGTCAGGCCACGGCCGGGCGGCCAGCGGTCATGCCGATCACGATCAGGACGAGCGGATCGGTGCGCTCACTTCACCGCTAGGAAAGACCCAGCGGAGCATTGCCTCCTGCGTCGCTGGCGACATCTGCGCGGTGGCCAAGCTGACCAGCGCCGAGACCGGAGACACCCTGTCGGACAAGGACAAACCACTGCTCATGGAGTCGTGGGAGATGGCCGAGCCGCTGCTGCCGGTTGCCATCACGGCCAAGTCCAAGGCCGATGAGGACAAGATGTCCCAGGCGCTGTCCCGGCTGGTCGCTGAGGACTCGACCCTGCGGCTGGAGAACAACGCGGAGACCCATCAGCTCGTGCTCTGGTGCATGGGTGAGGCCCACACCGACCTGATGCTCGACCGCTTGTCCAGCCGGTACGGCGTGGCCGTTGAGACCGTCGGGCTGCGGGTGCCGTTGCGGGAGACCGTCGCCGGCAAGGCCAACGGCCTGGGCAGGAACGTCAAGCAGTCTGGCGGCCACGGTGAGTACGCCATCTGCCACATCGAGCTGGAGCCGACGCCCTCGGGCGGCGGATTCGAGTTTGTCGACAAGATCGTCGGCGGCGTGGTGCCTCGGCAGTTCATCCCGTCCGTCGAGAAGGGCGTCAGGGCGCAGATGGAGCAGGGCGTGGTGGCCGGCTACCCGATGGTCGACATCAAGGTCACGCTCTACGACGGCAAGGCGCACTCGGTCGACTCGTCAGACATGGCGTTCCAGAAGGCGGGCCGCGCGGCGCTGCGGGACGCTGCCGATAAGGCGCAGGCGCAGCTGCTCGAGCCGGTCGACGAGGTGTCCGTGCTGATCGGTGACGACTATGTCGGCGCCGTGATGTCGGATATGTCCTCGCGTCGCGGCCGGGTGCTCGGCACCGAGCCGGTGCCAGGCGGGCGCACGCTGGTCAAGGCCGAGGTGCCCGAACTCGAGCTGACCAGGTACGCGATCGACCTGCGCTCGATTTCCCAGGGCACGGGCTCGTTCACCAGGTCCTACCTCCGCTACGAACCGCTGCCTTCGCACCTGAAGGACAAGGTCATCGCGGAGGCCAAGGAAAAGTAGGCGCGGCCGGCTCGCCGCCTGCCCGGCTGGACCGGGCGGTGGCGAGCCCGCCCGGCCTCCTATGCTGCATTCCATGGCGGACAGCGGATCACCCGAGCAGGTCCGGCAGTATGGCGCGGGCACACCTGACGGCTTCCGCCGGCTCTGGATGCCGCACCGGATGGCCTACATCAAGGGCGAGAACAAGCCGGTCGGACCGCCCGGATCTGGCGACGGCTGCCCGTTCTGCGTGATCCAGGAAATGGCCGACGAGGAAGCCCTGATCGTCGCGCGGGGCACGCTGGTCTACGCGGTGCTGAACCTGTACCCCTACAACAGCGGCCACCTGATGATCTGTCCGCTCAGGCACGTGGCCGACTACACCGACCTCGACGAGCCGGAGACCGCGGAACTGGCCGAGTTCACCAAGACGGCCATGAAGGTCCTGCGGGCCGTGTCGGGCGCGCAAGGCTTCAACATCGGCATGAACATGGGCGGCGTCGCCGGCGCCGGGATCGCCGGCCACCTGCACCAGCACATCGTGCCGCGGTGGGGCGGCGACTCCAACTTCATGCCCGTGATCGGCCAGACCAAGGTGCTGCCCCAGCTACTGGCCGAAACCCGCGAGATGCTGGCCGCCGGCTGGAAGGAAGGCGCGGACCAGGGCTGACGCCTGCCTTCCTTCGCCGGAAACGTCAGACCTGGATCCGTTGCTCCACCGCGCTGACGATCTCCTCGATCGCCTCGTCGATCGGGACCCCGTTGCGCTGCTCGCCGTTGCGGTAGCGGAACGAAACAGCTTCGGCTGCGATGTCGTCGTCGCCGGCCAGCAGCATGTATGGCACCTTCTGCTGTTGCGCCGTCCTGATCTTCTTCTGCATCCGGTCCGCGCCCGCGTCGACCTCCACCCTGATGCCCCGCTTGCGCAACCGCGCCGCGACGTCCTGCAGATAAGGCACGTGCGCGTCGGCGATCGGGATCCCGACCACCTGGACCGGGGCTAGCCAGGGCGGGAAGGCGCCAGCATAGTGCTCGACGAGGATGCCGAAAAACCTTTCGATGGAGCCGAACAGGGCTCGATGGATCATCTGCGGCCGTTGCCTGGTCCCGTCCGCTGCGGTGTATTCGATCCCGAACCTGCCGGGCTCCTGGAAGTCGACCTGGAGGGTGGAGAGCTGCCAGCGGCGCCCGATCGCGTCCTTGACGTGCACGTCGATCTTGGGCGCGTAGAACGCGCCCTCGCCTTCGGCGATCACGTAAGGCAGCCCGGACTTGTCGAGCGCGTGCTTGAGCGCCGCCTCGGCCGTGTCCCACTCGGCGATCTCGCCGACGAACTTCTCCGGCCTGGTCGACAGCTCTGCTTCGAACTCGGTCAGCCCGTAATCGCGCAGCAGCCCGACGACGAAGTCCAGCAGGCTCGCGAGTTCCTCGGCCAGCTGATCGGGCCGGCAGAAGATGTGCGCGTCATCCTGGGTGAATCCGCGCGCCCTGGTCAGCCCGTGCACGACGCCTGACTTCTCGAAGCGGTAGACGGTGCCGAACTCGAACAGCCGCAGCGGCAACTCGCGGTAGGACCGGCCGCGCGATGCGTAGATCAGGATGTGCATCGGGCAGTTCATCGGCTTCGGGTAGTACTTGGCGCCCTCCATTTCCATCGGCGGGTACATCCCGTCGGCGTACCAGTCCAGGTGCCCGGAGGTCTCGAACAAGGTCGACTTGGTGATGTGCGGGGTGTTGACGAACTCGTAGCCGGCCTCGATATGCCGTTGCCGCGAGTAGTCCTCAAGAACCCGGCGGATGGTGCCGCCCTTCGGGTGGAACACGGGCAGCCCGCTGCCGATCTCGTTCGGGAACGAGAACAGGTCGAGCTCGGCCCCGAGCCTGCGATGGTCGCGCTTTTCGGCCTCAGCGAGCATCTTGAGGTACGCGTCCTGCTCATCGCGCGACGGCCAGGCGGTGCCGTAAATCCGCTGCAGCTGCGGGTTCTTCTCGCTGCCCCGCCAGTAGGCGCCGCCGGTTCGCATCAGCTTGAACGCAGGGATCTGCCTGGTGGTTGGCACGTGCGGGCCGCGGCACAGGTCCTTCCAGACTGCGTTCCCGGTCCCGGGGTCAACGTTGTCGTAGATGGTCAGCTCAGGACCGCCGACCTCGACCGCCTCTTCGGCGCCGACGTCGGGCCCCGAACCCTTCAGCCCGATCAGCTCAAGCTTGTAAGGCTCGGCGGCGAGCTCGGCGCGTGCCTGCTGGTCGGA
>DATELR010000205.1:0-2182 GCA_035276345.1 Streptosporangiaceae bacterium
AGCATCAGCTCCCATTCTGAACGGGGCTCGCACCTCCGTGTCGTACGCAGAGGTGGCGCTACCCGACGGGCTTCCCGTGCTCGCGCTGGCCGGCTGGTCACCGGCCCAGGAGCCGCTCGCCCGAATAGCGATGCAGAACGCTGCGGCTTCGCTGCCAGTGAACACGGACGGGCGCACGCTCGTGCTCGGCGACGAGGAGCTCATGTACCTGCCGCAACTCCTGGCCGCTGCACTCGGCGACGACGTCAGGACGTCGACAACTACGCGAACCCCCGCGGTCGTGATCGACCGGCCCGGATATCCGCTGCGTACCGTGCTCGCTTACGGCTCGACCGAGCAGACCCAGCGGCCCGCCTACGCCTACAACGTCGCTGCGAGCTGTCACCCCGAGCAGGGCAACGCTCCCGGGTTCGACCACATCGTGCTCGTCACCGACGCGCCGCGCGGGCCGCGCACGTCGGACCTGGTGGCCAAGCTGGCCGCCAGCGCCCGTCGCAGCGTGCACGTGATCACGTTGCGGCCAGGCGCCAGGGAGCGCGATGCTGCGCAGTAGCTACCGGGCCGACGAGGTCAGCTTCCTGCTCACCGATCTGTCGGCACACGCGCTCGAGCTGAGCCTGGACGAGCGGGAACGAGCCATTCACGCCGGACGCAACTACGCCGAGATGCTGCCGATCGAGTATGCGCCGAGCGCCGAATACCTCGCGTTGTTCGACGCGCTCGTCAAGCAATTCTCCCGGCAGGTGGCCGAGTACGTCGGCGTCGTCACGGAGATGGCTCTCGCGGCGCGAGCTGGCCGGCCGGTACTGGTTTCACTGGCCAGGGCCGGCACTCCGGTCGGCATCTTGATGCGCAGGTGGGCCCAGTTCTCCAAAGGGATTGATCTTGCCCACTACTCGGTCTCGATCGTGCGGGGCCGTGGCATCGACACTGCCGCGCTGGACCACATCGTGGCCCGGCACGACCCGCGCGATGTCCTGTTCGTCGACGGGTGGACCGGGAAGGGTGCGATCACCGCTGAGCTGACCGAGGCGTTGGCCGGCTACGTGGACATTGGCGGGCCGAAGATTCCCGCTGATCTGGCCGTGATCGCGGACCCAGGGCAGTGCGCGACGCTCTTCGGCACCAGGGAGGACATGCTCGTGCCGTCGGCTTGCCTCAACTCGACGGTGTGCGGCCTGGTCAGCAGGACGGTGCTGAACGAGCTGATCAAGCCGGGGATGTTCCACGGCGCGAAGGTGTATTCCGAGCTGGCGAGCGCGGACCGGTCGGCGCAATTCCTGGATGCGGTGAGCGATCAGTTCCCGTTGGTCGCCAGCGCCGTGGCCGAACGCTGGCCTGCCGAATACGCCGCGAGCCGGTCGGTTACCTTCGCCGGACGTGAGGTCGTGGCCAGGATCCAGGCTGAGTTCGGCCTGCCAAGTCAGCACCTGGTCAAGCCGGGTGCGGGTGAGGCGACCCGGGTGCTGCTGCGCAGGCTGCCGTGGCTCGTACTGGTCAGGCCCGACCGGCGGGACATGCTCGAGCACCTGCTGCTGCTCGCTGAAGAACGCGGCGTCGAGGTCCTCTACTACGGGAACATGCCGTACAGCTGCGTCGGGCTGGTTAAGCCGCATGCCGAGGCAGGGACGTGAGATGGCCAGGCCCGTTCTCATCACGACCGACCTGGACCGGACGCTGCTGTTCAGCCGTCGCGCCATCGCTCAGCTCGGCGGAGCGCTGCCGGCTGAGCCAGTCGAGACACTGCCCGGCGCGACCTCGCCAGGAACTGGCGGCGAGCTAGCTCACGCCGCCAGGGACTGCCTGCGAGCGTTGCCGCAGCACGCGCGGCTCTGCGTTGCGACGAGCCGGAGCCTCAGCAGGCTGGCCAGGCTGCGGCTGCCGTTCCCGGTTCCGTATGCGATCGCCTCTAACGGCGGCGTCGTCTTGATCGACGGGGTACTGGACCCTGGATGGGAAGCACAGGTTAAGCGATTGCTCGCGGCCGCAGCTCCCGCCGACGTCGTCAGGGGAGTACTGGCCGGATCGAGCCGGCCTGCGCCCTGGCTGGTCCTGATGGGTGACAGCGACGACATGTGCTGCATGGCCATCGTTGACCTGGCGCTCCTTGGAGGCGAGGAATACGCGGCGATCGTGGATCGGTGTCTTGAGCTCGGCTGGGAGGCATCGCTGGTCGGCCGCA
>DATELR010000206.1:0-10491 GCA_035276345.1 Streptosporangiaceae bacterium
CCGCACAGCAAGTGCCCCGCCGCCAGCAGGCGGCGGGGCACTTTCCATTCCAGGCGAGCAGGTGCTCGCCGAGCCACAGATGGACTTACCCCGATCTGTGCTCCGACGAATAGGTCATACGACCCCGAAAATCCTCGGTCCTGGAAAGTAGTTCGGGGCAAGAACCGCGCCGCGGCCCGTTCGCGCGCTACTCGCCGCGCCAGGCGGGCTGCCGCTTCTCGGCGAACGCGGCGGCCCCCTCCATCGCGTCCTTGGACCTGAAGACCGGCGCGATGACTTCGCCTTGCTTAGCGAACGCCTCGTTGGCGGCCCAGTCAGCCGACTCGACGATTACCCGCTTCGAGGCGGCAAGCGCGAGCGGCGCGCCACGCGCCACTTTCCTGGCAAGTTCCACAGCCTCGGGGAGCGCCTGGCCCGCCGGGACAAGCTTGTTCACCAGCCCGACCTCGGCCAGCCTCGCCGCCGGGAAATGCTCCCCGGTCAGCGCGATCTCCATCGCTATGTGGTAGGGAATCCTGCTCGGCAGCCTGAGCAGGCCGCCGGCTCCGGCCACGAGTCCGCGCCTTACCTCCGGCAAGCCGAACTTCGCCTCGTCGCTGGCGACCACGAGGTCGCAAGCAAGCACCAGCTCAAACCCACCGGCCAGCGCGTATCCCTCGACGGCCGCGATCACGGGCTTGAGCGGCGGGCTCTCGGCGATCCCGCCGAAGCCGCGCCCTGGCGCGATCGGCGAGTCGCCGGTGAGAAACCCCTTGAGATCCATTCCCGCGCTGAACGTGCCCCCGGCGCCGGTCAGCACCAGGACGCTGACGTCGGCGCGGGCATCGAAGTCCTCCACCGCGGCGGCGATGCCGCGGGCGACCTCACCGTTGATCGCGTTCCTGGCCTGCGGTCGGTTGATCGTGATGGTCGCGACGCCGTCGCTGACCTCGGCGCGGATCGCATCGGTTGACATGGGCGGCGCCTCCGTTTACGCAGCGGTTACTTGGGCTGGAACCTGATGCCGCCGTCGAAGCGGATGACCTCGGCATTCATGTAGTCGTTCTCGATCAATGAGCGAACCAGCTGCGCGAACTCCGCCGCTGAGCCCATCCGCTTGGGAAACACGACTGGCGCGACGAGCTTGGCCTTGAAGTCGTCGCTCGCCGGGCCCGATCCGTAGATCGGAGTATCGATGATGCCGGGGCAGATCGTATTGACCCGCATGCCGATCGCAGCGAGGTCTCGCGCGGCGGGAACGGTCATCCCGATGATGCCGCCCTTGGATGCCGAGTATGCGATCTGGCCGGTCTGGCCCTCGAGGCCAGCGATTGATGCCGTGTTGACAACCACTCCGCGCAGGCCATCGCCATCCACGGGTTCGGTCTTTGCCACAGCCGCGGCGCCGATTCGCATCAGGTTGAAGGTGCCGATCAGGTTGACGTCGATCACCTTGCGGAAGGCGCCAAGGTCGTGCGGGCTGCCGTCGCGCCCGACCGTGCGGGATGCCCAGCCGATGCCGGCGCAGTTGACGATGACGCGCAAGGGCGCTCCGAGACCTTCCGCGATCGCTACCGCAGCCGCCACGGACTGCTCGTCAGAGACGTCGGTCCTGGCGAAGTCGCCGCCGACCTCCTTGGCGAGTTCGGTGCCGCGCTGTTCGTTGAGGTCGGCTACGACCACCTTGCAGCCCGCCGCGCTCAGATCCCTTACCGTGGCCTCGCCCAGGCCGCTGGCTCCGCCAGAGACAATTGCTGCCGTTCCGTTCAGGTTCATGGCCGGGAGCATACTGTGCGGACCACGGACGCAAAGCAGAGGCTTCTGCGTTCATGAGCGAATTCACACCAGGACTCCAGCGACTCGCCCAAGCCCCGGACGTCGGCTTTCGCCCTGCGCGTAGCCGCTGGATTCAGTCCGCCGGCCGGCGGTGAACTGTCAGTACCTGCGCCTAACATTCTTAGTAGCAACCGACGTAGCAGGGCCGGCCTGGGAATCCCTCAATAGCCCGGATTGGCTTCCATCTGAGGGAATAGTTGCGGCTCCGATCATCGCTGCAGCGAACGCATGCCCGATCCGGCCCGTCTCCTAGCGCCGACTGCCGGGGTGCGTTGCAACTGGCAGGTTGCGTGGCGGCAACCGGGAGGTTTGTTCATCGTGAGAAAGTACCGCGGCAATCCGTGGGCCGTCCTCATCGTCATGTCGCTCGGCTTCTTCATGACTCTGCTCGACCTGACGATCGTCAACATCGCGATCCCGGACATGATCACGAGGCTGAACGCCAGCCTCGATGGCGCGCTTTGGGTGATCAACGCGTACGCCCTGGTGCTCGCAGTGCTGCTGATCACCTCAGGCAGACTTGGTGACCTTTGGGGCCAGCGCAGGCTGTTCATCGTGGGCGTGACGTTGTTCACGCTGGCGTCGGCAGCCTGCGGCGCCTCGCCGACGGTCGGCTGGCTGATCACGTTCCGCGCCATTCAGGGCGTGGGTGCCGCGCTGTTGCTGCCGCAGACGCTTGCGATCCTGACCACGGTGTTCCCGCCACAGCGCCGCGGTGCCGCATTCGGCGTCTGGGGCGCCGTCGCCGGCGTCGCCACCATCGCGGGCCCGACGCTTGGCGGCCTGCTCGTCAGCGCGTTCGACTGGCGGTACATCTTCTACATCAACCTGCCGATCGGCGTCGCGGTGATCGCGCTGAGCTTCATCCTGATCCCTGACGTGAAGGTCGGCGCCAGGCACCGGCTCGACGTCCCTGGCGTGGTGCTCGCCACCGCAGGGCTGCTCGCGATCTGTTACGGCCTGGTGGAAGGCCAGAAATACAACTGGGGCCAGATCACCTCGTTCATCTCGATCCCACTCGTGATCGCGGCCGGCGTCGTCCTCCTCGCCGTATTCCTGGTGGTTCAGGCGCGCACTCAAGGCAAGGAGCCCCTGGTTCCGTTCGCGCTGTTCCACGACCGCAACTTCAGCCTGATGAACTGGGTTTCCGGGGTCCTGTCGGTCGGCATGATGGGCATCTTCTTGCCGTTCACGATCTACCTGCAGTCGGCACTTGGCTTCTCCGCGCTCAAAGCCGGCCTGACGATGGCGCCCGCGTCAATCGTCTCGATGTTCGTGGCACCGGTCGCTGGCCGGATGACCGACAAGATCGGCGGGAAGTACATCCTGCTGTCTGGCCTGATGTTGTTCGCCGTTGGCTTCGGCCTGACCGCGGTGATCGCCACGCCAACCTCGCAGTGGCAGGATTTCATCTGGGCCCTCGCCATCGCGGGCGTCGGGATGGGCTGCACCTTCGCGCCGATGACCACGGTCGCGATGCGAAATATCGAACCGCGCGTAGCCGGCGCCGCCTCCGGAATGATCAACACTGTCCGGCAGGTCGGCGCCGTCATCGGCACTGCGGCGGTCGGAGCGCTGCTGCAGAACCGCATCGCGGCATCGCTGCCGGTGGCGGCTGCCCGGCACGCGCGCTCGCTGCCCCCTGATGCGAGGCACAGGTTCATCGCCGGATTCGCGAAGTCGGCCCAGCATGGCTCGGCCGCGAACCCGACACAGGGCGCCAACATCAAGCTGCCGCAGGGAACGCCTGCCTCCCTGGTCAGCGAGATCCATAAGGTCGCCAGTGAAGTGTTCTCATCTGGGTACGTGACGGCCATGCACTCCACGATGATCTGGCCGATCGCTCTTCTGGTCGTGGCGTCGCTCAGCTGCCTGGGCATCAAGCGAGGCGTCCGTCCGGCCACGCCGGCCGGACCCGCCACGGCAGACTCCGCGACGTTGCCGGAGGCAACGCAGGCTCCCGCGTGACCCAACCCGGTACCAGGGAGAGCACCGACCCGCCCAAGCCGGGTCGCGCCAGCGCGCCGGCGGCAGCGGCCGATGGTTACCGGCCAGCGCGGGCGCGAGCTGACCGCCCAATCGTCGCGGTTGACGCGATGGGCGGCGACCACGCTCCGGCAGCGATCGTCGCCGGCGCAGTCGCGGCATTCCGGCAGGGCATCGGCGTGGTCCTCGTCGGACGGCCAGGGCAGGTCCGGCCCCTGCTCGCCGAACACGGCGTGGTCGGCCAGGTCAGGCTGGTCGCGGCCGAAGACTCGGTTGCGATGGAGGATGGAGCGCTGGCGAGCTGGCGGCGACCGCGGTCCAGTATCGCTGTAGCCTGCCAGCTGGTTCATCTCGGCCAGGCGACCGCGGTGGTGTCAGCAGGCTCGACCGCGGCGGTTGTGTCCACTGCCCGGCTGCGTCTGCGCAACATCACCGGCGTGCTCAGGCCTGCGATCGCGGTCGCGCTGCCGACGCAACCTCACCCCACCGTCCTCATTGACGCCGGAGCCATCGCCGATCCCAAGCCGGAGATGGTGGCCCAGTTCGCCCAGCTCGGCTCGGCGTACGCGGAAGCGGCGTTCGGCATCACGTCCCCCCGGGTGGGCCTGCTGTCCATCGGCACCGAGCCCGGAAAGGGGAACAAGCTCGCCAAGCGCACGTATGAGCTGCTGAGCGGCGACTCGCAGCACGGCGCGACCGCGATCAACTTCACCGGCAACGTTGAAGGCTGCGACCTGCTTACCGGCAAAGTCGACGTGATCGTGACTGAGGGCTTCGCCGGCAACGTCGCGCTGAAGACGCTTGAGGGGACAGCCGCCTTTACCGCGGCCCAGTTCCGGTCAGCTCTCCAGGCTTCGCGGATGACCAAGCTCGGCGCGGCCTTGCAGCGCAAGGAACTCCGGCAGCTCAAGGAGCGGCTGGACGTCGAGACCTATGGCGGCGCCGCGCTGCTGGGGCTTGAGCGAACCGTGGTGATCGCGCACGGCTCGGCCAGCGAGCGCGGCGTTGCAGCAGCGTGCCGGACGGCAGCTGACTTGGCACGCGGCCGCACTGCCGAGCGGATCAAGGCCCGGCTCGGGCCAAGCCGGGCTAGCCACTTCCTCCGCCGCACCTGAGCCCGGCACAACCGCACTGCGCGCAATGACGCGGACGATATTCCATTGCCTTCGCTCGATAGGCTGAAGCATGGCAGATCTCCAGGCCGTGCTGGCAGCGGACGTGAGCGCGGCACTTACCGCTGAGTTCGGGCCCGACTACGCCGACACGGACCCGCTGATCCGCCCGTCCGCGTTCGCCGACTTTCAGTCCAACGCTCCGCTCGCGCTGGCGAAGCGGCTCGGCAGGCAGCCGCGAGACGTCGCGGCACAGATCGCAGCGCACCTGAGCCAGTCTCCGATGGTGGCCAGGGCCGAGACCAGCGGACCGGGATTCGTCAACATCACGTTGCGCGACTCCTGGCTGAGCGAGGCCGTGGCCGCTCAGCTCGCAGACCCGAACCTCGGGATCGAGCGGGCCGATACGCCACGGACTATCGTGGTCGACTACTCGGGTCCCAACGTCGCCAAGGAGTTGCATGCCGGGCACCTGCGTGCGACCGGTGTCGGCGACGCGATCGTGCGCGTGCTGGAGCATCTTGGCAATACTGTTATCCGAGCCGCCCACCTCGGCGACTGGGGAACGCAATTCGGGATGCTCATCGAGCACGCCATCGAAGTAGGCGAGCAGGCCACCTATGACCAGCTCGCGGCTGGCGAGTTCACAGACTTCTACCAGGCTGCCAACGAGAAATTCCGTACGGACCCCGCTTTCGCCGACCGGTCTCGGCTCCGCGTCGTCAAGCTCCAAGCCGGCGAGGAGCAATCGCTCCGGCTCTGGCAGTTGCTTGTCACGGACTCGATGGAATACTTGCGCAAGCTGTACGCGCGGCTGCACATCACTCTCACCGACGCCGACATGGACCCGGAGAGCTTCTACAACCCGATGCTCGACGACGTCTGCAGCGAGCTTGAGCGGATGGGCATCGCGACTATTAGCGATGGCGCGCTGTGCGCGTTCCCGCCAGGCTTCACCGGCCGAGACGGCCGGCCGCTGCCACTGATCCTGCGCAAGACCGACGGTGGCTACGGATATGCCGCCACCGACGTGGCCGCCATCCGGTACCGGCTCCTTGACCTGCACGCCGATCGCATCATCTATGTCGTGGGCTCAGAACAGCGGCAGCACCTAGCCATGGTGATGGCTGTCGCCAGGCAGGCAGGCTGGCTGACCGAGGAGGTCAGAGCCGAGCATGCGGTCATCGGCTTGATGACCGGGCCAGGCGGCCATCGGCTGCGCACCAGGTCGGGCGGTCAGTTCAAGCTCGCCGAGCTGATTGACGAGGCCGTCGAACGAGCAGAAGAAGTGATCAAGGATCGCTACGACGACCCGGAGTTGCGAGCGCAGATCGCCGAGGACGTCGGTGTTGGCGCCCTGAAGTACGGCGACCTATCCGTCGCCCGGAGCTCCAGCTATGTGCTCGACTTCAACCGTCTGCTCGCCCTGAACGGCAACACCGGGCCGTACCTGCAGTATGCAGCCGCGCGGATCAGGTCCATCTTTGCCAGGGCGAAGTTGTCGCCCGAAATGGCGACCGGCCCCATTGTGCTGGGCGAGCCCGCCGAGCGGGCGCTGGCGCTGCGGCTGCTCGACTTCTCGGCGGCATTGGCCGAGACGGCAGAGGACGCCGAGCCGCACAAGCTGGCCGGGTTCCTGTTCGACATGGCGAGCGACTTCACGACCTTCTACGAGCAGTGCCCGGTACTGAAGGCCGGCAGCGCGGAGGTCAAGAATTCACGGCTGGCGCTGTGTGCCCTGACGCTGAAGGTGCTGCTGACCGGGCTCGACCTGCTCGGCATCCCGGTCCCTGACCGCATGTAGCGAGAACCGTTCAAGAAGTCTTTCTCAGCAAAATCTCAGGCTCAGCGCGTGCAGATCTCAGACTCTGCCTGTGCAGATCTCAGCCCAACCTGGAATGCTCGCTGCTATGGACGAGGTGAACATTCCGCGAACCTTTAGCGATGCCGGCTGGCCACCTCAACCCGCGCCGGATAGTCCCGGCCCGGGTGCCGCAGGTGGCGTCAGGGCGCATCGCTTTGGCACCACAGCCCGCGTTGCGATCGGGCTGACCGCCGCGGTGGTCCTCGCGGGCGTGTCAGTGCTTGGTGCAACCCTCAGCAGCAGCGGGGCGGGTACGGCCCAAGCTGCTGGTGCTGTCCTTACCGGCAGCGCATCACCAGCGGGCGGCTCGCCGCACCATGGTGCCGCATCGGGGGCTTTCGGGCACGGCGCCTCGTCGGGAGACCAGCCCTGGACGATGGCCCACGGGGCCAGAGCCAGAATCCATGCATGTATCGCTTCGGCCCGCCGCCTCCGCGCCTCCGGCCACAACGATGCGGCGAGGGCCAGGTTGCACGCCTGCTTCCGGCGTTTCTTCCGGCACCGGGAGGCTGTGTTCGGCCGGGTGCGCGCCAGGGAGGCACGCCTCGGCCTGCTGCACCGCGCAATGCGCGGGCAGTTCACCATCCAATCCAAGGGCGGGCCGAAGACGATCGCGTTTGAGCGCGGCACAGTCGAGTCCGTGTCGGGCAGCTCCGTGGTGATCAAGGCCGCGGACGGAGTGACGATGACGTGGCAGCTCGGAAGCGACGCACGGATCTATCGCGACTGGCACAAGGTCAGCGCCGACGCGCTCGCGGCCGGGCAGCAAGTCGCGGTGATGGGCCTGGTAACAGGCGGCAGCGACCAGGCACGCCGGGTACTGATCTGGGATCACGCACCGAGCCGTTCATGAACCTGGCAGCTAATCTGCCGATCTGCCAACAGATGTCCAGGCTGCCTGGCTTGATCCCGTACGCTCCTCCTCAGGGCGTTGCCGCGCCATTCGATCAAGCGAACTGTGAGCGAGCATCTGCCATGGCCGAGGCGGAACGAATACCACGAGTCCTCGTTGTCGACGACGAGCGCAACATTCGCGAGCTCGTGCAGGTCGCGCTGAAGTTTCACGGCTGCACGGTCGCCACGGCGTCGAACGGCGCGGACGCGATCCGTCAAGCCGAGGCGAACTCGCCGGACTTGATCGTGCTCGACGTGATGCTGCCTGACATCGACGGCTTCGAGGTCTGCCAGCGGCTGCGAGCCGCCGGGAACGAGGTACCTGTCATCTTCCTGACCGCGCGGGATACGTCATCCGACACCGTGACGGGCCTGGCCATCGGCGGCGATGACTACGTGACGAAACCCTTCTCGGTGGAGGCGCTCGTCGCGCGGGTGCGGGCAGTGCTGAGGCGAGCGTCCCGGTCAGCGCAACCAGCCAGCTACGGGGATCACGACGACGTCTTGCGAGCTGGTGATCTCGAGCTGGACGAATCCCGGTGGACGGTACGCCGCGGCGGGACACCGGTCGAGCTCTCCAAGACTGAGTTCCAGCTGCTTGCCTACCTGATGCGTCACCAGGGCCGGGTGCTCACGAGGGCGCAGCTCCTGGAGAACGTCTGGGGCTGGGACTACGCAGGTGAATCGCAGATCGTCGAGACCTATGTCAGCTACCTGCGCCGCAAGCTAGACCCGTTGGGCCCGCCGCTGATTCACACCCAGCGCGGCGTAGGTTACAGCCTCAGGCTGCCCGAGCACGCCGCCGCGCACCGGGCCCATCAGGCCAGCCAGATCTGGCAGTCCAGGGACGAGCCGCGCAGCGCAACGGCCAGCGGCGGACCGGACAGGGAGCCCGCTCCAGCCACGGAGCCGGATAGGCGGAGGGAGGCGGGCACCACCAAGCCCGACGAAGCCGCGCCACCTAGCGCGGAGCCGGGTCATCAATGAGCTTCCGCGTCGCGCACGCCAGCGGTCGCGCACGAGCGTCTGGGGCCCACGCGAGCACTGGCGCTGAATTTGCAGACGGCTCAGCTCGAGCGGAGGCACAAACCGCCCGCGCCAAAGCAGCCCAGCACCTAGCTAGCCAGCCGTCCGGCGCTGGGATGCCAACCGAGCCATCCGGCCTGTCGCTGCGCACCAGGCTCTTGCTGCTCCAGATCGCGGTCACTGCCGTCTTCCTGCTGATCATGGGGATCGTCAGCACAGCGCTGTTCGCCCAGCACCTGCGGAGTCAGTTCCACGCGACGATCCTGGCGGAGAGCACTCGTCGCCCATCTGACATCGCACTGCGGCCCGCCCAGGGCGTCTCAGCGGTCGAGGTGACATTCATCCCGTTCGAGGTCAGGACGCTGACGCACCCGTTGTCGCCCTCGGCCCGCGCCCTGGCCG
The DNA here is from genome assembly GCA_035276345.1 of Streptosporangiaceae bacterium. Classification (GTDB taxonomy): domain Bacteria; phylum Actinomycetota; class Actinomycetes; order Streptosporangiales; family Streptosporangiaceae; genus Chersky-822. The sequence goes on from DATELR010000206.1 coordinate 9,100, forward strand.
CGGCAACCAGGCGACTGGGCCCGTTCGAGATACGCAGGCTGGCCAGGAGCGGTCACTGGTTCCCGGTTCCCACTGTCGGCCGGATCGATGGGCTCCAGGCCGCGGCGCGGCTGATCCCGTCAGCCGAGAACGCGTCGCGCCAGGAGAGCGTCCTCATCGTGGCGGAGCAATCCACAGCGCTGACGAAACAGCTCAGGGGCTTGATCCTGATCGAGATGATCACCGGCGGCGGCCTGATCGCACTGCTCGCGATCGGCGGGCAGTGGCTGATCGGGCGTGGCCTGGGTCCGCTCGACCGGATGGCGAGCACTGCTAATGACATCACCGCGCGGGGCGACCTGACCGCTCGGATGACGGCGGCCGACGACCTGACCGAGGTGGGCAGGCTCGGCTCCGCCATCAACACCATGCTGGACCGGATCCAGCAGGCCTTCGGTGCCCGGCTCAACTCCGAACGCAAAGTCCGCGAGTTCGCCGCCGACGCCTCGCATGAGCTGCGCACGCCGCTCACCACGATCCGCGGCTACGCCGAGCTCTACCGTCAGGGAGCGCTCGGTCCTGAGCAGCTGCCCGGCGCGATGCGCCGGATCGAGCAGGAGGCGCAGCGCATGTCGACGCTGGTGGCCGAACTGCTCGAGCTGGCCAGGCTGGACCGGACGTCGTCGCTCGACCTCACCGAGACCGACCTAGCGATCGTGGTGCGCGACGCCGTCGCCGACGCCATGGCCGTCGAGCCTGATCGCCCGATCAGCGCTCAGGCACCGCCGCGTCTCATCGCGGTCGTCGACGAGCGGAGGATCCGCCAGGTGCTGGCCAATCTGCTCGGCAACGTCCGCGCGCACACGCCGCCTTCGGCGCAGGTGGCGGTACGGCTCGGCGCGATCCAGGGAGGCGTGCTGATCGAGGTCGCCGATTCCGGTCCCGGCATGTCCGCTCCTGACGCGGCGCAGGCGTTCGACCGGTTCCACCGCGCGGCCGAACAGGCGGACGGCACGTCAGACCCTGGCGATGACGACTACACGGCAGGCGGCGGTAGCGGGCTCGGCCTGTCCATAGTCCAGGCCATCGCGACCGCGCACGGCGGCCAGGCCACCCTTGAGTCCTGGGAAGGCCACGGCACCCGTGTCCGCATCTGGCTCCCGACCACTCGTCCAGCCCCGGCCCCGGCCTAGCGTGGCGGCCTGCGCTGGGGCGCGCTACTCAGCCGGTACGGCGCCACCTGGGGCTGCGGGCTCGGGCTGGGCGATCGAACGGGCCAGCAGCTGGGCCACGTCCACGACCTCCAGCGTGTCCTTGGCCTCGCCGGAGCTCTTCTTCGCGCTGATCGCGTCGCCGAGCATAACCAGGCAGTAGGGGCAGCCGGTCGAGATCGTGTCAGGGTCGGTGCCGAGC
>DATELR010000207.1:0-2847 GCA_035276345.1 Streptosporangiaceae bacterium
GGACCGGGCTGAAGATCTCCAGCACGCGGTCCCTGGACAGCGTCTCGTGCTCCATCAGCTGCAGGACCAGGTCGTCCAGCACGTCCCGGTACTGCACCAGGATCTCCCAGGCCTCGTCGTGCGCGGCCTCGATCAGGCGGCGCACCTCCTCGTCGATCGTGGAGGCGATCTCCTCGGAGTAGTCCCTGGTGTGCGACATCTCCCGGCCGAGGAACGGCTCGCCGTCGCCGTTGCTGAACTTGCGCGCGCCCAGCCGCTCGCTCATGCCGTACTCGGTGATCATGCCGCGGGCGATCTGGGTGGCCTTCTCGATGTCGTTGGCCGCGCCGGTGGTCGGCTCGTGGAAGATCAGCTCCTCGGCCGTGCGCCCGCCCATGAGCATGGCCAGCTGGTCCAGCATCTCGGCCCGGGAGACCAGGAACTTGTCCTCGGTGGGCAGCGCGGCGGTGTAGCCGAGGGCCCGGCCGCGCGGGATGATCGTGACCTTGTGCACCGGGTCGGCGTGCGGCATCGCGTGGCCGACCAGGGCGTGGCCGCCCTCGTGGTAGGCGATGACCTTCCGCTCCTTCTCGGACAGCAGCACGCTCTTGCGCTCCGGGCCGGCCATGACCCGGTCGATGGCCTCTTCCAGCGACTCCATCGTGATCTGCTTGCCGTTGGTCCGCGCGGTCAGCAGCGCGCCCTCGTTGATCACGTTGGCCAGGTCGGCGCCGGTGAACCCGGGCGTGCGCCGGGCGATGATGTCGAGGTCGGCGTCGGGCGCGATGGGCTTGCCGCGGGCGTGCACCTTGAGGATGCCCTTGCGGCCGGCCAGGTCGGGCTGGGCCACCACGATCTGCCGGTCGAAGCGGCCGGGACGCAGCAGCGCGGGGTCGAGGATGTCGGGCCGGTTGGTGGCCGCGATCACGATCACGCCGCCCTTGGTGTCGAAGCCGTCCAGCTCGACCAGCATCTGGTTCAGGGTCTGCTCGCGCTCGTCGTGGCCGCCGCCGAGCCCGGCGCCGCGGTGCCGGCCCACGGCGTCGATCTCGTCCACGAACACGATCGCCGGGGCGTTGGCCTTGGCCTGCTCGAACAGGTCACGGACCCGGGACGCGCCGACACCGACGAACATCTCCACGAAGTCCGAGCCGGAGATCGAGTAGAACGGCACGCCGGCCTCGCCGGCCACCGCCCGGGCGAGCAGGGTCTTGCCGGTGCCCGGCGGGCCGTACAGCAGCACGCCCTTGGGGATCTTGGCCCCGATGGCCTGGAACTTGGCCGGGCTCTGCAGGAACTCCTTGATCTCCTGCAGCTCCTCGATGGCCTCGTCCGCGCCCGCCACGTCGGCGAACGTCGTCTTCGGGGTGTCCTTGGTGATCAGCTTGGCGCGGGACTTGCCGAAGTTCATCACCCGCGAGCCGCCGCCCTGCATCTGCGACAGCATGAAGAAGAACAGCAGGAAGATCACCAGGTAGATCAGGGCGGTCGGGATCAAGTCGAGCAGGGCGTTGCTCTTGGGGATGTTGACGTTGTAATTACCCGGCAGGTTGCCCGCGTCCTTTTGCTTCTGCAGCTCGTTCGCCAGCTGCAGGCCCTGGCCGGAGACCCAGGACGACTCGAGGTTCTGGCCGCTCTTGGTGGTGATCTGGATCGTCTGGTTCTTGTCGACGAGCAGCGCGCTCTTGACCTGGCCCTGGTTGATGAGCTGGACGATCTGCCCCGTATCCACCTGCTTGTACGAGCTGCCGGAATTCGCATAGTCGAGCACGAAAAGCAGCAACAGCACCGCTACGGCGATTAGCAGCAGCGGTGCGCGGAAAAAGCGCCTTAGCTCCATCGATGAGCGGTCCCGTTCGGCCCGGAACCGTTCCCTCCTGACCAGCCTCTCATTCCCGTCGACCGCCGGCGGGATGGCCATCCTTCTAAAGCTCTGACGCTACACCGCTGGGTGCAACGCCTGGAAAGTCAACGCTTCCCTTGGCAGATTGTGTTCCCCTGCCCCTAGCGCCCGCCGTACACCGCGGGGGCGAGCGTCCCGATGAATGGCAGGTTGCGGTACCGCTGAGCATAGTCAAGGCCGTACCCGACGACGAACTCGTCCCCGATGTCGAATCCTGTGTACCGCACGTCCACGTGCATCTGGGCCGAGCCGGGCTTGCGGAGCATGGCGCAGACGGCCAGCGACGCGGGCCCGCGCGACCGCAGGTTGCCCGCCAGCCAGGACAGGGTGAGCCCGGAGTCCACGATGTCCTCCACGATCAGCACGTGCCGCCCGGTGATGTCGGTGTCCAGGTCCTTGAGGATGCGGACCACGCCGGAGGACTTGGTGCCCGAGCCGTAGGAGGAGATCGCCATCCAGTCCATCTGCACCGGCAGGTGCATGGCCCGGGCCAGGTCGGCCATCACCATGACGGCGCCCTTGAGCACGCCGACGAGCAGCAGGTCCCGGCCGGCGTAGTCGGCGTCAATCTGGGCGGCGAGCTCGCCGATGCGCGCCTGAAGCTGCTCGGCGGTGATCAGCACCTGCTTCAGCTCGTCGCCCATGTCACGTTCGTCCAACGGGTTTCCCCTCGTCCTCGGTGATACTGCCGGTGAACCACACCGTGCCGTCGCGGCGGCGGGCCCGCACCCCGCCCGGCAGGTCGACCCAGCGCTGCCCGCGCCACGCGGTGACCAGGGCGTCGATCCGGTCCACGTGCCTGGCGGTGAGCGCTCCGTGCGGGCAGCCCGCCATGATCGCCGCGTCACGCAGCACCCGGGTCCTGATCGCCTGCGGCAGCGCTCCCAGCCAGCCGACGTCGAGGCCGGCCGGGTCGGAGCCGTTGGTGCGGAGCTGTCCGCTTTCCGCGAACGCCAGGTCGTCCA
>DATELR010000208.1:0-22101 GCA_035276345.1 Streptosporangiaceae bacterium
GCCCTGGCCTCCTTGACCAGCCGTGGCGCCGCCTTCTCCAGCGTCTGTAGGTCGGCGAGGATCAGCTCAGTGGCTATCGTCTCGATGTCTCGTTCAGGGGACACGTCTCCGTCGACGTGGCTCACGTCTGGGTCGGTGAACACGCGGACGACCTGGCAGATGGCATCGGTCTCGCGGATATGGGCCAGGAACTGGTTGCCGAGTCCCTGGCCCTGAGAGGCGCCCCGCACCAGTCCCGCGATGTCGACAAAGCGCACGGTAGCGGGCACGATCTTTGCCGAGCCGTGCAGGCTCGCGAGCGACGCGAGCCGGGGGTCAGGCAACCCGACTACTCCGACATTCGGCTCGATCGTCGCGAACGGGTAATTCGACGCGACCGCGCCGACCCTCGTCAGCGCGTTGAACAGGGTCGACTTGCCCACGTTGGGCAGGCCGACGATTCCGATCTCTAGGCTCACCCGCGCGAGTCTAGGCGGCGACAGGCAGCAATCAGGCAGCCGCCGCTCCGCGAAACCTGCCGCCAGGGCACGCTGGCACCCGCGATGACCTGCGCAAGGGGTGCCAAGTTCTTTACCTGATCTTGTTTAGGCCGTGAAAGTTCGGTCGATGTAATCACGTAGGCGCAGTAGCCGGGGGGCGCGCGGCCGCCGGCACAGGCGAGCACCAGTCGGAACAACACGCTCAGTCAGCTCTCGGCACCATTCCGGACGGCCGTTCACCATGAGCAATGCCCTGGCTTTCTTGACCCGCGACCTGGCGGTTGATCTCGGCACCGCCAGCACGCTGATTTATGTCCGCGGTCGCGGCATCGTCCTCGATGAACCCTCGGTCGTGGCCATGAACTCGGAGACGGGTCGGGTCGTTGCCGTCGGCGGGGACGCGAAACGGATGATCGGCAAGACGCCGCCAAGCATCCTGGCCGCCCGGCCACTTAAGGACGGGGTTATCGCCGACTTCGACCTCACCGAGCGGATGCTGAGCTACTTCATCGCTCAGGTGCACCGTCATAGCCATATGGTCAAGCCTCGGATGATCATCGCCGTGCCGAGCAGCTTGACCGAGGCCGAGCAGGGCGCGGTCAAGGAAGCAGCCCATCGAGCCGGAGCTGGGCTTGTCCACATCCTGAAGGAACCGCTGGCCGCCGCGATCGGCGTCGGGCTGCCCGTCAACGAGCCGGTGGGCAGCATGATCGTCGTCATCGGCGGCGGCACCACCGAGGTGGCGGTGATTTCCCTGGGCGGTGTCGTGGTCGGGCAGTCGATCGGCGTGGGCGGCGACGAACTCGACCAGGCCATTTCGGCCTTCGCCGAAAAGGAATACTCCCTGGAGCTCGGCGAGCGGACGGTCGAGTCCATCAAGATCTTGATGGGTTCAGCGTTCCCCGCGCCGGACGAACCGCAAGCCGAAGTTCGCGGCAGGGACCTCGTCAGCGGCATGCCAAGGACCGTCGTGATATCTGCCGACGAGGTTCGCCGAGCTCTGGAGGAACCGCTCAGCGTCATCATCGAGTCGGTGCTCGCGACGCTTGGCAAATGCCCTGTTGAGCTGGCCTGGGACGTGATCGACCACGGAATCGCGCTGGCCGGAGGCGGGGCCCTGTTGCGCGGCATGGGCGACCGGCTGCGGGAGGAAACGGGCCTGCCCGTTTACGTGGCCGACGATCCGCTGTCATCCGTCGCGCTGGGAACCGGCAAGTGCGTTGAGGACTTCGATGCGTTCAGCCAGCTCGTGCCGTCCGACGCCAGGGGCTGATCGCACCGCGCCCCGGCGCGGCCGAGTGAGGAGTGTGCTTGTGCGCGACACGCGGCGGACACGCATCGTTCTAGCTGCGCTGCTCACGCTTGCCCTTGTGCTGCTCGCGGCAGACTTTCTGCGGGGATCGGCGCAGCTTCGGTCAACAAGCGGGGCAGTCTTCGGTACGGCCGCGCGCGCAGTCCAGTCGGTAACGGGCCCGATGACAGGCCTCTTGCGCTCCGGAGGATCCAGCGGATCGAGCCGCAGCGCGAGCGCTCTGCAGGCTGAGCTGATCAAGCTCCGCGCTCGGCTGAACAGCGGCCAGCTGAGCGCCTCGGAGCAAGCCAGGCTGGCCACGCTGCTGCAGCTCCCGGGCCGCGGACGGTACCGGATCGCCGGGGCGGACGTCATCGCCGTAGGCCGCGGGTCGAGGCAGACCGTCACGCTCGACGTCGGCCGGCGAGCGGGGATCAGGCCGAATACAACGGTGATCAACGCTTCGGGCCTCGTCGGCCGGGTCACCAGCGTAAGCCGCTGGACCTGCACGGTTCTGCTGGCAACCGCGAAGAGCGCCGTGGTCGGCGTGCGGATCGCCGGGAGCGGCCAGCTGGGCTGGGTCACCGGCCGCGGCAGCAATGCCAATGGACCTAACCTGCTCAGGCTGCGCCTGGTGGGTGCCGGCAACTCACTCGTTCCTGGCCAGCGGCTGGTCACTTTCGCATCGGTCGGCGGCAGGCCGTACGTCGGCGGCGTGCCAGTCGGCGTGGTCACCAGGGTTGCGCCCGCCACCGGATCCGCCGAGATCGCACAGGTCAGGCCGTTCGCCAACTTCTCGGCGCTCGGCGTCGTCGGGGTTGTCCGGCCAGGCGGCCGGTCATGAGCCGCGCGAGCAGGTGGCGCCTTGCGATTGTCACCGCGCTGTGCGTCGCGCTGCTGGTCGGCCTGGCTGCCCGGCTCTGGTACGTGCAGGTCACAACGAGCCATGGCAATGTCAGCCTGGCCAACCAGGAACAGGTCAGAACCATCGTGGTACCGCCCGTCCGCGGCCAGATCCTGGACGACACAGGCCGACAGCTGGTAGCGAACCGCTCGTCGCTGGTGGTCACGGTCAACGTAGCGAAGCTCTCCCAGCAGCCAGATGGCGGCCGCGCGGAGTTGCACCATCTCGCCGTGTTGCTAGGTATGCGTGACCGGTTGCTGCGCGATCGCCTCAGGCTCTGCACCGCAACGGTGCCCAAGCCGTGCTGGGCCGGATCCCCGTACCAGCCGATCCCGGTCCGGCAGGATGTCCCGGCCAGGGTAGGCGTGCAGATCATGGAGAACCAGGGCCAGTTCGCTGGAGTACGCGCACAGACGCAGCCCGTCGTCAGCTATCCGGACGGCGCCAGTGCGGCGCAAGTACTCGGCTACCTGCAGCCCATCACCGCCGGGGAGGAACGTCAGCGCCATCTGGCCCTTACCGGGTTCGCCGGAGCTGATCTTGTCGGGCAATCCGGGCTTGAGGCAGAGTACGACGCGCAGCTCCGCGGCACCCCAGGTGCGAACCGGGTAGCCGTCAACGCAGCGGGTCAGGTGACCGGATCCATTTCCGCCACCCAGCCGCAGGCCGGCGACAGCCTGGTCACCAGCATCAATGCTCAAGTTCAGGCCGACACCCAGCGCGCGCTCGGCGGCGCCATCCGACGAGCGCAGGCCGAGGGGAATCGTGCCGCCACGACCGGGGCCGCCGTGGTCATGACAACCACCGGCCGCGTGATCGCGATGGCCAGCTACCCGTCCTACAACCCGGTGATCTGGACGAAGGGCATCACCCAGCGCCAGTACGGAAGGCTGTTCGGGACCGGCGACGGTGAGCCAATCCTGAACAGGGCGACCCAGGGACAGTACGCGCCCGGATCCACCTGGAAGGTGACCTCCACAGCCGCAGCGGTCGCCGCGGGTTACAGCCTGGCTGGCCCTTACAACTGCCCTGGCTCGGTGAACATCGGCGGCCGGACCTTCCTCAACGACACGACGGTCAACTCAGGTCCGATGACCCTGCACACGGCGCTCGTGCAGTCCTGCGACACAGTCTTCTACCAGCTGTCCTATGACATCTGGCTGCACGACAACCGCCAGGCCAACCTCGTCACGAGCGCGCACGAGCCAGTGCAGAAGATGCAGAAGATGGAGCTGGCCTGGGGCTTCGGCCGGGCAACCGGGATCGACCTGCCGCAAGAGTCGACCGGCACCGTGCCGACCCGCTCCTGGCTCTACGGCTTTTACTCCTCGCACAAGAAGCTCTGGTGCCGGCAAGGCAACCCGAACGGAACCTACGCCCAGCGGATCGCGTACGACGATTGCCACTACGGCAACATCTGGGAGCCGGGCCAGGCCGTTGACGCCGGTATCGGCCAGGGCTACGTCACCGTGACGCCGCTGCAGCTGGCAAGCGCCTATGCCGCGCTCGCCAACGGCGGCACGCTGTACAGCCCGCGGATAGGCGCGGCGCTCGTCAGGCCGGACGGGCGGCTCGTGCGGCGGATCGTACCCCCCGTTGCCGGGCACCTGCCAGTCGCCAAGCCTGTCCTTGGCTACATCAGGCATGCGCTGGCAGACGTCATGACACAGGGCACCGCAGCACCGGCCTTTGCCGGGTTCCCGCTGCACAAGGCGTGCGTCGCCGGGAAGACGGGCACCGCGCAGGTCGCCGGCAAGCTGGCGACCTCGGTCTTCGCGTCCTACGCTCCGTGTGCCCATCCCAAGTACGTCGTCGCGATGATGATCCCGGCCTCCGGTTACGGGGCTGACGTCTCCGCTCCGGCCGTCCGGCAGATCTGGGACGGGATCTACGGCCTCGAAGGACACCGGGCCGCGCTGCCCAACGGCAGGCTGCCATCAGGGCTGCCCAGCCCCACGTCCTCCTCCTCCCCGCCTGGCACGGCCGAGAGCAGGCGCTGATCATGGCCCGCGCCGCGCCCGCTCTCGGACTCGCTCCGGTTCCCGGCCTGGCCCCGGTACGCCCGGGCCGTGGCCGCTGGCCCCAGGGCAAACAGGCACAGCGCAAACAGGCACGGCGCAAGCAAGGGCGCACCTACCGGGCGCTGATGCTCGCGTGGTTCGCTCAGCTCAGGCGTTTCGACTGGATCCTGGTCGCAGCGGTACTCGGGCTCGCCGGATACGGCATCCTTCTCGTCTGGTCAGCCAGCCGCTCCGCGTTGCTGCAGGCAGGCGCAGACCCGCAGCTCTACCTGAAGAAACAACTGCTCAACCTCGTCATCGGGCTCGTCCTCATGTTCTTGGTCGGCCTGCTCGGACCGCGGGTGCTGCGTGCTAGCGCGCCGCTGGCGTATCTCCTGACGCTGCTCGCTCTGCTCGCCGTCCTCAGCCCGCTAGGGACCGCTGTCAACGGCGCTCGCGCCTGGATCTCGCTGCCAGGCGGGTTCCAAGCCGAGCCGTCGGAGCTTGCCAAGCTCACGCTGGTCCTGGTCACGGCGAGGATCCTTAGTCAGGCCAGGACAGCCGACGAACAGCCACGGCTCCGCGTCATCGCGCTCGCCCTTGCTTGCTCGGCGCTGGCAGTGGTGCTGGTGGCTGCCGAGCCCGCCCTTGGAGTCACCGTTCTGCTGATGATCCTGGTCGTCAGCCTCGTCATCCTGGCCGGGACGAAGCTCCGCTGGCTCGCGGTGCTCGCCGGAGCCGCGGCCGTCGCCGTGCTCACCGTCTGGCGTCTCCACCTGCTGAAGGCCTATCAGCTGGACAGGCTGGCTGCGTTCTTGCATCCAGGCACCGATCCGGCAGGTGCTGGCTATAGCGCGACCCAGTCAAGGATCGCGATCGGTTCAGGTGGTCTGTTCGGGCAGGGCCTGTTCCATGGTCAGCTAATCACCGGCAACTTCGTACCTGAGCCGCACACTGACTTCATCTTCGCGGCTGCCGGGGAGGAGCTCGGGTTCGCCGGAGCCATCGCGATCATCGCGTTGCTCGGCATCGTCGTCGCCCGCTCGCTGCTGATCGCGGTTCGCGCAGAGGACCAGTTCGGCAGGCTCGTCGCCGCGGGAATCGCGATCTGGTTCGCCGTTCAGGCGTTCGTGAACATCGGCATGACGGTCGGAATAGTTCCGGTGACGGGGCTGCCGCTGCCATTCGTCTCCTATGGCGGCTCGGCGATGTTCGCCGACCTGCTGGCGATCGGAGCGCTGCAAGCCATCCGCCAACGCGCTCGCGTGTCGGAAAAGGGCACTGTCAGAGCTGGCTGGAAACATAACGTGATGTGGACGCTGCCTCGCTCCTGACCGGCATCGGTGTCGGCGCGCTGCTTGGCGCCGCCATCGGATACCTGTTCGCACGAAGCAGGCTGACCAGCGCCATTACCGATCTCACGGCGCAGGCCAGGACGGCCGATGAGCGGGCACGCGCAGCGCACGAGCAGGCCGCGCTCATTGACGGCTACCTGGCCGAGCGGTTCCAGGCGTTGTCCGCTCAGGCGCTCGACGCCAGCCAGCAGCGCCTGCTTGAGGTCAGCGAGATCCGGATGCGGGCAGCGAATCTCAGCGCTGCCAGCGAGCTCGACTCCCGCAAGAGTGCGGTCGAGCAGCTCGTGGAGCCGCTCAAGCAGACCCTCGGCAGAGTTGAGGCGCAGCTGCGTGAGAGCGAGTCGGCGAGACAGACGTCCCAGGCTGCGCTCACCGAGCAGGTGAAGTTCGCCAGGCAGGCTGCCGAGCAGTTGCGCGATCAGACCAATGCGCTCGTGACCGCGTTGCGCCGCCCCGAAGCACGGGGCCGCTGGGGCGAGATGCAGCTTCGCAGAGTGGTTGAGCTGGCCGGGATGAGCGCGCGATGCGACTTCGACGAGCAAGTCACTGTCGCCGGAGCGACCGGCGAGGACCATCCGGCAACCGCGGTGCGGCCAGACATGGTGATCAGGCTGGCTGGGGGGAAGAACATCGTTGTGGACTCGAAGGTGTCCCTTGCGGCGTACCTGGAGGCGGCCGAGACCTCAGACGAGCATGTGCGCGAATCCCGGCTGGCTGCCCACGCGCGGCACCTGAAGGAGCACGTCGACCGGCTCGCCGCTAAGGCGTACTGGTCCGCGCTGAGCCCAGCCCCTGAGTTCGTCGTGCTGTTCATTCCTGGCGAGGCGTTTCTGGCGCCCGCGCTCGAGCGCGAGCCGTCTCTGCTTGAATACGCGATCGTGCGGAAGGTACACATCGCGACGCCGACGACGCTGGTGACCATGTTGCGCACCGCCCAGTACGCCTGGCAGCAAGAGGCTCTGTCGGACAATGCCCGCGCAGTGTTCGACCTCGGACGCGAGCTCTACGAGCGGCTGACCGGGCTCGGCGGCCACGTTGATACCGTCGGCAAATCACTGGCCAGCGCAGTTACCGCATACAACCGCGCGGTCGGAGCGCTGGAAACCCGCGTACTGGTCACCGCCCGCAAGCTCAACCAGCTCGGCGTGACTGACGCGGAGCTCGCGGCGCCGTCACCGGCTGAGCTGCCGCCGCGGGCGCTCTCAGCGCCAGAGCTGGTAACCGACCACAGGCCAGGGGGGCCGTCAGAGGCCTCGGGCGCGTCCGCGGTGATCGTGCCGGTCCCCGCGCGCGATTCCCGCCCGTACGGAGCCGTCAGTTGACCGGCAACAGGGGCAGCCATCAGCGCACACCCGACTTCGCCTGGCATGACCTCTGGCCATTGATGAATAGCAGGGCCGCCATCCTGGTGATGTTCGCCATCTTCCTGCTCACTGACCTCAGTGCTAACTGGCTGCACGCCGTCGCGCTGACCGGGTTCGGGTTCGCGGCAGGAAGCGCGGTGGCCGCCGGTCGCACCAGGCGCGAGCATCTCCTGCTGGCGGCGACGACACCGCCGCTGATCTTCCTCGTCGCAGTGACGGTCGGCGAAGTCATCACGTCGCACATGAATCATGTGGCGGTGTCAGCCGGCCCTGTACTCGCCGACATTTTCCTCACCTTGAGCACGGCCGCGCCGTGGCTCTTCGGCGGCCTGGCCGCAGCGTTGCTGATCGCGACCGTACGCGGGCTACCGCAGTGCGTCAGGGACTTGCGGGCCCAGCTAACCGGCACCATGATCGCTGACGAACTGTCGGCCAGGCCCGGCGGGCTGCCGACCGACTAGCCCCCACGGGCCAGACCGCGGCGAGCCCTACCGGCGTGGGACTCGCAGTTCGCGAGGCAGCGCGAAGGACATGCTCTCGTGCACGGCCTCCACTTCCTCGACGGCCGCGAATCCGGCCTCGGCGAGGCTGTCGAGCACCTGTGACACCAGTTCTTCAGGAACCGACGCACCGCTGGTGACGCCAATGGTGGTGGCCGACGCTATCCAAGCAGGATCGATCGCCGCGCAGTTGTCCACGAGGTAGGCCTGCGCCGCTCCGGCGTCCTTGGCGACCTCGACAAGGCGGACAGAATTGGATGAATTAGGTGAGCCGACCACAATTACGACATCGGATTCCTTGGCGATCTGCTTGACCGCCGCCTGCCGGTTCTGGGTCGCATAGCAAATGTCGTCGCTGGGCGGGTCGATCAGTTCAGGGAATCGCTCCCGCAGCGCCGTGACGGTCTGAGTGGTCTCATCGACCGACAGCGTGGTTTGTGATAGCCAGGCGACCTTGGCCGGATCGCGTACCTTGATCTTCGCCGCGTCTTCCGGGCCGTCGACCAGGACGATGTTGTCAGGCGCCTCGCCGGTTGTACCGACAACTTCCTCGTGGCCTCCGTGGCCGATCAGCAGGATGTCGTAGTCCTGCGACGCGAACCTGCGCGCCTCATTGTGCACCTTGGTGACCAGCGGACAGGTCGCGTCGATGGTTCGCAAGTTGCGATCCTTCGCGGACTCATGCACCTCTGGTGCGACGCCGTGCGCGGAGAACACCACCACGGAGCCTTCGGGCACCTCGTCGGTTTCCTCGACGAAGATCGCGCCGCGGCTCTCAAGGGTCTTGACCACGTGTGTGTTATGCACGATCTGCTTGCGCACGTACACCGGCGCGCCGTACCGCTCGAGTGCGAGTTCCACGGCCTGAACCGCGCGGTCGACGCCCGCGCAGTAACCGCGCGGCTTCGCAAGCAGGATGCGCCTGGTCGGTTCCGACATGAGGTCCATCGTAGGCGACCGCCGGGACCTGATTACGGCCCCGCCCGACCCCCGCGTCATATCCAACCTGCGCCCCAGCCCGATGGCGCACCGCCGATGAACTCCCGTCAGCAGCGCCGATGCGGCACCATGGGCTGTTGGGGGTTCCGCGCTGAGATTCCGCCACCGGTGATCGCGGCGGGCCGGATGAGGGGGCGCCAACAATGAACACGAGTAACGACGACATAAAGGATATTGACCGCATCAGGGATATCCGCGACACGCCAATCAAGATGCTGCGAGGCTTTTTCTCCGGTATCGGCCAGTTGCTCCTCGCTGCGGACCGTTTCCGCGCGGAAGAACCACACCGTGCAGGCCTTGCTCATGACGATCAGCTCGGGTCGACGGAGGACGAGCAGGCCGCAGCGGGCCGGTTCCGCTCGCTGGATGCCACCGGCAATGTGCGGCTCCTCACACCTGACGCGCCAGCCGAGCCAACGAAGCCACCGGCCCAGCGCAAGCCGACGCCCTCGGTCGATCTGCCAGTGCCCGGATACGACGGCCGCTCTCTGGCATCGATCCGCTCCCGGCTCCGTTACCTCGATGCGAACCAGCTGCGGATCCTGCTCGAGCACGAGAAATCCGCGCTGAACCGCGCCGATATTGTCAGAATGCTGGAGCGCCGACTCGCCAAGATCGAATCTGGAACAGATGTCACTTGAGACCAGCGCCGAGGCGCCGATCCCGGTCCGTACCGTCCTGCGGCTGGTCGGCGAGTGGATCGGCAAGCTCGGCAGGGTGTGGGTAGAAGGCCAGATCGCCGAGCTGAACCGACGCGGCGGAACCGTCTACCTGACGCTGCGCGACCCGGTCGCCGTGGTTTCGGTCCGGGTGATCTGCCCGCGGGTAGTCTTCGACGCCGCTGATCCCGCCCCGGCCGAGGGCTCACGCGTGGTCGTGTGGGTCAAGCCCGACTTCAACATGACCAGGGGCTCCTTCTCGCTCAGCGCGATCGAGCTCCGCGCGGTCGGGATCGGCGAGCTGCTCGCCAGGCTCGAGCGGCTGAAGCGATCGCTCGCCGCGGAAGGATTGTTCTCCCCTGAACGCAAGCGCCGGCCGCCCTTCCTGCCTCGCCTAGTCGGGCTCATCTGCGGCCGCGACTCCGCGGCGGAACGCGACGTCCTGGAGAACGCTGCGCGCCGATGGCCGTCAGTTCGGTTCAGAGTCGAGCAGGTGGCGGTTCAGGGCCCGTTCGCAGTCGAAGAAGTCACCGGGGCATTGCGCTCGCTGGACGCCGCAGCCGACGTGGACGTGATCATCATTGCCCGCGGCGGAGGTTCGATCGAGGACCTGCTGCCGTTCTCCGATGAGTCGCTGATCAGGGCGGTCGCATCCTGCCGGACCCCCGTGGTCAGCGCGATCGGTCACGAGCAGGACGTCCCGCTGCTGGACCTGGTCGCTGACCTGCGGGCGTCAACACCAACCGACGCGGCGCGACGGGTAGTCCCCGACGTAGGAGAGCAGCTGGCGATCATCGCCGATCTGCGGGCTCGGGCTCGCCGGCAACTAGCCGGGCGGCTGGACAGGGAGGCCGCCTGGCTGGCCGACATCAAGTCGCGGCCGGTACTCGCAAGCCCGGCAGCTGAACTGGACAGGCGGCACGAGCAGGTGGTCGCGCTTGCCGAGCGCGCGCGCCGGTGCCTGGCGGTTGGCCTGGACCGGGCCGACGCTGACCTCGCTCACACCAGGGCGCGCCTGGTCGCGTTGTCGCCTGCCTCGACCCTGCGCCGTGGCTACGCCATCGTCCAGCGCGCTGACTCGAGCGTTGTGCGGTCTGCTCATGACGTCAGGGCGGCAGAGCCGCTGCTGATCCGGCTCGCCTCCGACCAGATAAATGTCACTGTGAGTGACTAGAAATTACCTCTGAGTTACCCATCGGGAACGTTCGTTGTTACATACTCTCGATGGCGTTTCCGTGGCGTGAGCTGCCGACAGATAACTAAACTGTCGCGGAGCTTACGACCGATTGACGGGCGCCGCCGCTGGGGAACATCATCCCTTGGCGAAATAAATAGCTGCTCGGACGTAAGCGTCGGGAGGCGGCGGCAATCGGCGGCGGTTGTCGTGCGCTCACTCACATTGCGAACCGCTGGTTTTCATGCCAATACCAGGGAGGACATTCCGTGTCGGTACAGCCAACCTCTGCCGGAAACGGCGAATCGGCGGCTGGGTTGACCATAACCACGGAATCCTCCGCAACCACTGACCCGACTGCGACGTCTAAGACGGTCATGCAGGCGGAATCGCCCGCCAGGACCGGCTGGCGGGCACCGGGCCTGGACGGCGTGCGCGCCCTCGCCGTGCTTGCCGTGCTCGCATTCCACGAGGGAATGTCATGGATTCCCGGCGGATTCCTTGGCGTGGATATCTTCTTCGTGCTCAGCGGGTACTTGATCACCGACTTGCTGATCGCCAGATTCCGAAAGACTGGCGGCATCGGGCTCGTCAGGTTTTACCAGCGCCGCGCGCGCAGGCTGCTGCCCGCGCTCGCCCTTATGCTGATCATGGTCACGGCTGCAGTAAGCGTCCTCGAACCCGGCCAGCGTGCCTCGCTGCGGCCCGCGATATTCGGGGCCATTACCTATACCAGCAACTGGTGGCAGGCAGTCGCTCACCAGTCATACTTCTCGCTGTACGGCCCGCCCCCGGCGTTCCAGCACCTTTGGTCACTCGCTGTCGAAGAACAGTTCTATCTGATCTGGCCCTTGCTGCTCGCGGTCATCCTGACTCAGGTGCACCGCCGGCGCAGCCGCGCGCTTGTCGCGTGGGGCGGCGCTCTGGCCTCGGCTCTTGCCATGCTCGCGATCTACCAGCCTGGCGGTGACCCGTCGCTGGTCTACTACGGCACGGATACGCACGCGAGCGCTCTCATGATCGGCGCTGCGCTGGCTATAACGTGGCCGCTTGCGAAGGTCGCGGTCGCAGCGGGCAGCAATAAGAAGCTGCTCGACATCGTCGGCGCCGCTGGGCTGGTGATCCTGGCCGTGGCGGTCTGGCGCCTTTCTGGCTCGGACTCGTTCCTTTACCCCTACGGCCTGACGCTCGCCGCGCTCGCGGCGGGGGGCGTCATCCTCGCGGCCGCTGCGCCGGGCAGGATCGGCACGATGCTCTCATGGTCACCGTTGCGCTGGCTGGGCATCAGGTCCTACGGGATCTACCTATGGCACTGGCCGGTGATCGCGATCACGAAGGGGCTGGCGGTGCGGTCCGCCACGTCCGTCCCGATCCGCCTCGTCGAGACCGTTCTCCCGATCGTGCTTGCCGCAGCGTCCTGGCGCTGGCTCGAGGAGCCGATCCTGCGCAACGGGCTGCGATCCGAGCTGACCAGGCGCTGGAACCTCCTGATGGTCGGCCCGAGGGGATTCGTGACGAATCCGTCAGCTGCCGTGCCGCTGCTGATCGCGGTTGCCCTGGTCGCCCTGACGGGCACGGCCGGATACGGGCTGGTCAGCACGCGGCAGCCACGGACGCTGGAAGCACAGATCCGACAGGGCCTGCGGGTGAGCAGCGCCACGACGCAGCCGTCATTCGAGCCGTCGGACCAGGCTAATCCTTGGTGGGTAGTCCCAGGCCGGCTGCCTTTCCATCACAGCCTGCAGGTGAAGGCTCCCAAGCCGAGACCCGTCCCCGTGCTCGGCAGGAAGGTCATGGCGATCGGCGACTCGGTAATGCTGGCGTCGGCCCCCGAACTTGCCGCAGCGATGCCCGGGATCTACATCAACGCCAAGATCAGCCGCTTCATGTTCAGCGGCATATCCATCGTCCATCAGCTGGCCAGGCAGAACAAACTGCGCAAGGTCGTGATCGTGGGGCTAGGCACTAACGGTCCCGTCACCGCCAGCCAGGTTCGCGCGCTGAGGGCAGCGGTCGGCCGCCGCTGGCTCGTGCTGATCAATACCTTCGTGCCCAGATCCTGGGAACACGAGGTCAATTCGACACTGGCCACGGCGGCCAAGCGCTACCCGAACGTACTGCTCGTGAACTGGCACAACACGATCGTTCACCACCAAGGTCTGCTGTGGAGCGATGACATCCACCCGCAACCGGTGGGCGGCAAGCTATACGCGAAGCTGGTGCGCGCAGTCGTGCTCCATGCGCTGCGCACGCAGCCGCAGTTGTCCGCCCAGCGCCAGACCATGGCCGGTTCCGCGCACCTGACCGACTTCCTTCCGCCCGCCGAGTACGCGACGCTGTACTAATGCCGGAGCAAAACGCGAACGACCGACCGGGCTACGAGCAAGCCCGCGACCAGCTCGCTGAACTGGTCAAGCGGCTCGAGGCCGGCGGCCTGACGCTGGAGCAGTCGCTCGAACTGTGGGAACGTGGCGAGCAGCTGGCCGCGATCTGCGAAGAGTGGCTCGAAGGCGCCCGCGCGAGGCTGGCTGCTGTCACGAGCCAGCAAGAGCCCGACGCTGCTCGTGATGGGGACCCGGCGAGGCCCTTCTGAGGCGTCGCCGCGCCACCGCAGGACGCCGCGTTAGGAAAGGTGTAGCAATGGCCGACGACACTCCGCCGATCACCTTGGGAACAGAGCCGAGCGCTCCCGACCGCAACCTGGCGCTGGAGCTAGCGAGGGTGACCGAGGCAGCCGCGCTCGCGGCGGGACGCTGGGTTGGCCGCGGCGATAAGAACGGCGCCGACGGCGCGGCCGTCAGCGCCATGCGGCAGCTGATCAGCACGGTCTCGATGGACGGCGTCGTCGTGATCGGCGAGGGCGAGAAAGACAAAGCCCCGATGCTGTTCAACGGCGAGCAGGTCGGTGACGGCACTGGACCCGAGTGCGATGTCGCGGTCGACCCGATCGATGGCACCAGGCTGACTGCCAACGGCATGGCGAACGCGATCGCCGTCATCGCGGTCAGCGCTCGCGGGTCGATGTACGACCCGTCGGCCGTCTTCTATATGTCCAAGCTCGTGGCCGGCCCGGAAGCCGCTGACGTAGTCGACATCGACGCTCCGCCTGCGGCCAATATCGCGGCCGTGGCGCGGGCCAAGCACTGCTCGCCCCATGACGTGACCGTGGTGATGCTGGACAGGGACCGGCATAAGGAGCTCATCTCGCAGGTGCGTGACGCTGGCGCGAGGATCAAGCTGATCACCGACGGCGACGTAGCAGGAGCGATACTGGCCGGGCGTGAGGGCTCCGGCGTCGACCTGCTGCTCGGCATCGGTGGCACGCCAGAGGGGATTATCGCTGCGTGCGCGATCAAGTGCCTGGGCGGCGTGATGCTCGGCAAGCTGGCGCCGCGCGACGAGGAGGAGCGCGACCGGGCAAAGGCCGCCGGACATGACCTTGACCGGGTGCTGACCACCGACGATCTGGTCTCCTCCGACGATGCGTTCTTCGCCGCGACCGGGATCACCGACGGCGACCTGCTGCAGGGGGTGCGCTACCGCTCAGGCGGAGCCACGACTCACACGCTCGTCATGCGCGCCAGATCTGGCACGATCCGTAATGTTCACAGCGAGCACGCTCTGTGGAAGGTATCCCGCTATTCCGTCGTGCCCTATTGACCACGCGTACCAGCACGCAGATGCCGCCGGAAGCCGGAGCGCCAGCGTGACCGCCGCACCGTTACAACCTTCACCGAGCCACCGACGGTGAACGTCCGAACCTCGATGACCGCATTGACCGGCTCGGCCGGCGCGGATGTCACGGTCTTGCCGCGCACGCTCCTCGAGCCAAGGAACGACTGGCCGATCAGTTCGACGGCGACTCCGGCGGGCACGATCAGGCGGATCTGCCCGGCGACGGCCGTCGCATGGATCGTGATCCGCCGCTTCTGCAGCACGGCATCACGCAGGTCGAGCACGACATTTCCGAAGATGGCTGTGACCGGGAAGTTTTCCGGAACCACCCAGCGGCCGTCGCGCCGTTCGCGGGCGAAGGCCGCGGCCACCGATCGCCGTGGATAGAGCCTGATCGGCTGACCGGACGGCATCGTGAGGTCGGCCGTAAGCCTGGTGAGCTCGCCGAGCGTCCTGGCCTCAAGTGCCGCTTCGAGCCGCTCGCCGTGTTCGGCCAGGTTCAGCCTGCCATCCGCGACGGCTTCGCCGAGCAAGCTGACGACTAGCTCGCGGTCGGCGTCCGATGCACGCAGCTCATGAGGTCCCGGCCGGGGGTTCACATGCCGACGATACCGGACTCTCCAGCTGGTCTCACCTGCCGTAACGCTCGATGGCCGCGTTGCCCACCGGGCAGCCGCCCGGGGCGCCGCGGCAGACGCCGATGTCGCAGAGCCTGCACATCCACCTGGTCGCGCCAGGCCCGCGCATCATGCCCACCAGCACCTTGCCGGCCAGGATCTCGAAGGTCGCGCGCTCGTCGGGCGTCAGCACGGCGAGAGATCGCTCGAGCACATCCGCGCGCGCCGCGGACACCTGGCTCGCGGCGCGCTTGCCCTGGTCTGTGAGCACGATCGCCGTGCTCCGCCCGTCGGCGCCAGGATCACGCCGTACGTAGCCCGACTCGGCGAGCCTGTCGACGAGACGAACCGTGCCCGAAGACGTGAGCCCGAGCACCTGCCGCAGCCGGTCGATCGACGGCCGGTCAAGGAAATGCAAGAGAGCCGAGAGCGCGGCGCCCGCCGAGTCTGCCCGGCCGGCCGCGGCAGCGACCGCGTCCGTCGCCTGATCGGTGACGATCAGCGCCAGCGCTCCGAACACATTTGCTGCCCGGTCCAGCTGCGACGTCCCGTTTTCCGTGAGCTCAGTCAAGTTCGTAGTCGAAGGTGAAGTCCCCGCCCGTACCGCCGGTGGTGACGGCCGTCCCTGAACCGCGCACTCCCTCGAGTTCGCCGGTGCCCGAACCGTCCACGACCTGCCAGTAGGTGCGCGCCTGGCCGTCCGAGAAGGTCCCGTCGGCCCGCAGCACGAAGCCGCCCTGCTTGCCGCCGAGGGTGCCGGTCGTGTACTGGAATCCGGTGAAGGACGCCGTGCCGTCGGCTCGGTAGCACATCACGGCCTCCCAGCCGCCCTCCCCCCGCAAGTCACCGTCCAAGCCGAAGGTCACGTGCGCCTTCGTCAGCTTGCCACCGTTCTCGAGCTCCTCGTAGGTGTTCTCCTCCCAGGCAGAGACGGTAAAGGTGCCCTTGGCCTGTGTTGGCATGTCGCCTCCTGTCGCTCGCAATTAATGTGTGAGTCACACATTAATCTGTGCGCGCCCGGCACCTGCCATCGGGGTACCTCATCGAAGATGTGCCGCGGCCGCGCTGAGAGCTCAGCCCTCTGCGGTGCTCCAGTTGTCACCCAGGGCGACCCGGATGGCGTACTCTGCAGCGTCCACAGCGGCCCGGGCTGTGATCGTGTGCGTGTGCGCGCGGTCGATCTCGTCCAGCGCGAGGCAATCGAACGCGACGCGAACGTCATGGGCGGCCTGCTCGAGCTGCCTTGCAGCCTCGCTCAGGTCTACGTTGTGGCTCTCGCGGCCAACAGTGTCCGTCATCGGCCATATCCTCCCTGGTCGGGACCGAAAGCTCAGCCTTGGAGCGATCGAGCTACCCAGCATGCCGCACCCCATTCCCCCGGTCCATTCGCCGCGGGCACCTACGATTGAGCCGTCCCTTGATCCCGCACGAGGATGTGCCACCTGATGCCCGATTTCAGCTACGCCGATCTGCTGCCGCTCGGCCCTGATGCCACCGAGTACCGCCTGGTGAGTGACGCGGGCGTGACCGAGCGCCGAGCTCTTGGGCGCGATTTCCTTGAGGTGGAGCCGGCGGCCCTTACCCTGCTGACAGCGCAGGCGATGCAGGACATCGCGCATTTGCTGCGGCCCGCGCACCTGAGCCAGCTGCGCTCGATCCTCGATGACCCAAAGGCATCACCGAATGACCGGTTCGTCGCCAGCGACCTGCTGCGGAACGCCTGCATAGCGGCGGGCGGGGTGCTGCCTATGTGCCAGGACACCGGCACGGCGATCGTCCTCGGCAAGCGCGGCCAGCAGGTGCTGACGGCCGGACGCGACGAAGAACACATCGCCCGCGGCGTCTATGACGCCTACACCAAGCTCAACCTGCGCTACTCCCAGCTCGCGCCGCTGACGATGTGGGAGGAGCGCAACACCGGCACGAACCTGCCGGCCCAGATCGAGCTCCAGGCGACGGACGGCGCCGAGTACAAGTTCCTGTTCATGGCCAAAGGGGGCGGTTCAGCGAACAAGTCCTACCTGTACCAGGAGACCAAGTCCGTCCTTAACAGCAAGCGGATGGCGGCGTTCCTCGAGGAGAAGCTGCGCGCGCTCGGCACCGCCGCCTGCCCGCCTTATCACCTGGCCATTGTGGTCGGCGGGACCAGCGCGGAGTTCGCGCTGAAGACGGCCAAGTACGCGTCGGCCAAGTACCTCGATTCGCTGCCGACAGCGGGCACGATGAGTGCGCACGGGTTCCGTGACGTCGAACTCGAGCAGGAGGTCCTGGAGATCACCAGGCGCACCGGCATCGGCGCCCAGTTCGGCGGGAAGTACTTCTGCCACGACGTACGGGTGGTCAGGCTGCCGCGGCACGGCGCGTCGTGCCCCGTCGCGATCGCGGTCTCGTGCTCAGCCGACAGGCAGGCGCTCGGCAAGATCACGAGAGACGGAATCTTCCTCGAACAGCTGGAAACCGACCCAGCGCAGTACCTGCCGGAAGCCACCGATGCCGAGCTGGACGGCGACGTGGTCAGGATCGACCTGTCAAGACCCATGAGCGAGATCCGCGCAGAGCTGTCCAGATATCCGATCAAGACCAGGCTGTCGCTGACCGGCCCGCTGGTCGTGGCGCGGGACATCGCGCACGCCAAGATCGCCGAGCGGCTTGCCGCGGGCGAGGCGATGCCCTCCTACCTGCGCGATCACGCGGTCTACTACGCAGGTCCAGCCAAGACTCCAGACGGTTACGCATCCGGATCCTTCGGCCCGACCACTGCCGGCCGTATGGACAGCTACGTTGAGCAATTTCAGGCCGCTGGCGGGTCGCACGTCATGCTGGCCAAGGGCAACAGGTCGGCCGCCGTGACCGACGCCTGCCAGCAGTACGGGGGGTTCTACCTGGGCTCGATCGGCGGGGCGGCCGCCAAGCTGGCGAAAGAGTGCATCACGAAGGTCGAGGTACTCGAGTACCCAGAACTCGGCATGGAGGCAGTGTGGCGGATCGAGGTCCGCGACTTCCCCGCCTTCATCGTCGTCGACGATAAGGGCAATGACTTCTTCGCCGACGTCACCGCGGCAAGTACCCCGCTGCTGTCCATCGGCCAGCGCCCCTGAAGCCAGAACAGTCCTGTTGGCATGATCGTGGCATGAGCGATTCGCGATCTGGGGCGGTCCAGTACCGCGTCGAGCACGACTCCATGGGCGAAGTTCAGGTTCCTGCCGAAGCCTTGTGGGCGGCGCAGACTCAGCGCGCCAGCGCTCACCGGCTGTCCGGCGACACCATGCCGCGGGAGGTGATCATCGCCCTGGCGCGGGTCAAGTCCGAAGCAGCCGCCGTCAACGCTGAACTCGGCGTCATCGATCCGGACATAGCGCAGGCCATCCAGGAGGCCGCAAGGGAGATAGCGGTCGGCGAACGTGGAGAAGGCGGCCATTTCGAGCACTTCCCGCTTGACGTGTTCCAGACCGGCTCAGGCACCTCGACCAATATGAACGCGAACGAGGTCATCGCCACCCTCGCCACCCGAAGCCTCGGCCGCCGAGTGCACCCGAATGACCACGTCAACGCTTCCCAGTCGTCCAATGACGTGTTCCCATCGGCCGTGCACATCGCTGCCGCAGGAACGCTCTCGGCGCTAATCGGCTCGCTGGACGAGCTCGCGATCGCGCTGGAGCGAAAAGCTGCCGAGTTCGCCGACGTCGTGAAGAGCGGCCGGACGCATCTGATGGATGCCGTGCCGGTCACGCTCGGACAGGAGTTCAGCGGCTACGCGACCGCCGTCAGGCACGGTATTAACCGGATCCGGCGCGTACTTCCTGAGGTGTGCGAGCTGCCGCTGGGCGGCACCGCGGTAGGTACCGGCCTGAACGCCCCGCCTGGATTCGCTTCGGCGGTGATCGGTCGGCTGGCAACGGTGTCGCTGCCGTTCACCGAGGCAACCAACCATTTCGAAGCGGCAGGCGGCAGGGACGCTCTCGTGGCGGCGAGCGGAGTGCTGAAGACCATTGCGGTCAGCCTGTATAAGGTCTGCACCGACCTGCGGCTCATGGGGTCAGGCCCCCGCACCGGCCTGGCCGAGATCGCGATCCCTGAGCTTCAACCAGGGTCGTCGATCATGCCAGGCAAGGTTAACCCGGTGATCTGCGAGATGGTGTCCCAGGCCTGCGCGCAAGTCATCGGGAACGACGCCGCGATCTCGTTCGCCGCGGCCGCGGGGAACTTCGAGCTGAATGTCATGATCCCGGTGATCGCCAGCAATCTGCTTGGGTCGGCGAACCTCCTTATAGCGGGCGCGCCGTTGCTGGCCAGCCGCTGTATAGCGGGGATCACCACCGATCCTGCCCGGTTGCGCTTGCTGGCCGAGTCCTCACCCGCGATCGTGACCGCGCTCAACCGCTTCATCGGATACGAGGCGGCGGCGGCCGTCGCGCACGAAGCGCTGGCGACGGGCCAGACGATCAGGGACGTGGTCATTGCGCGCGGTCATGTGGAGCGCGGCGAGATCACCTTGGATCAGCTGGATAAGGCGCTGGACGTTCTCGCGATGACCAGGCCGGGACATTAGCTGAGTCTGGCCAGGTGAATTCTCAGCTTTTCCCATCAAGCTCACAGAAAACTGTAAGCCGGCCCGCGTAGATTGCACCCCATGCATTCCGCCAGGGGTTCTGGCCATCTTGTGGCCGGACGCTACCGGCTGCTTCAACAAGTGGGCCGCGGCGCCATGGGAATTGTCTGGCGCGGCCGCGACGAACTGCTCGACCGCGACGTAGCTATCAAGCAGATCGCATTGCCGCCGATGGCTTCGGACGCCGAGGCACAGGCCGGCTACAAGCGCACGCTCCGCGAGGCCAGGACTGCCGCCCGGCTCAACCATCCCGGCGTTATCACAGTCTTCGACGTGGTCGAAGAGAACGGCATGCCTTGGATCGTGATGGAACTCATCAAGGCAAGGCCCCTGGACCAGGTCATCGCGGAAGATGGTCCGCTGCCGCCCGCTCAGGCTGCGCAGCTAGGCCTGAGCCTGCTCGACGCGCTGAGCACCGCGCACACGGCCGGAGTTCTGCACAGGGATGTCAAGCCGAGCAACGTGCTGATCAGCCCGGAGGGTAAGGCGATCCTCACTGACTTCGGGATCGCCACGGTGCAAGGCGATCCGGGGATGACCCAGGCAGGCATGATCGCGGGCACCCCTGGCTTCTCCCCGCCGGAACGGGTCAGGGGCGCCGACGCCACGCCCGCCTCAGATCTGTGGTCACTGGGGGCAACGCTTTACGCTGCGGTGGAGGGCCGGGGACCCTTCGACCGTGCTGGCGGGTCAGCGGCGATCGTGGCGAGCATCGCGACCGAACCAGCACCCAAGGCGCCGTCGGCCGGCCCGCTCGCGTCGGTGATCGACATGCTGCTGCGCGCCAACCCGGCCGAGCGCCCCGACGTTGCTACGACCAAGCGCTTGCTGAGGACTGCGTGGGTTGACGCTCGGCACGGCGGCTATCTCGGCGCCGGGTTGCGCGCGTTCAGCCAGCGTGATCACGACCACGCAGCGGCCGAGCCGCCGGCCGATGCCGTCCATGGCCTGGACGCGACCACTGTGACGCAGGTGGTCGCCTTGCCAGCCGGCGAATTCGCCGAGGTCGCAATCGCCTACGCCGTGGCTGGCGCCGCTGCCGGTGCCGCCGGCAGCGTGAGCGAGGCGAGCACGCAGCGCACTGGGGCTGGCACCGGAGCTGAGGCAGGTCTGCTCGACGTGCCCGCGGCTGCTGCTACCGATGTCGTGCCCGATTTGATGGCCACGCCGGTCTTCGCTGCGCTCAAGATGCCGGACGCTGCCGGATCTGCCGGCGCTCCGTCTGATGCACCAGCCAAGGACGGTCAGAAGCCGCCAGGCAAGCCGGGCCCGTGGCGCCTGCCTCGCCCCGACCGCAACAACCTCGCAGGCTTGCTCCGCTCGAGGCGCGGCCTGGTTCTCACCGCACCCCTCGCCGTGTCCGCGCTCGTCGCTGGCATTGTGTTCCTCGCTTTCCCCGGATACAGCAACCTCCTCGGCGGAGGCCGGGGGCACGCACCAAGCGCCAGCAAGGTGAGCTCGGGCGCCGACCAATCGGTTGGCCTGCGGACCAGGCACCGCGGGGGCAAGGCGCCTGGAGACACCGGCCGGACTGGTCCTGCCCCGGGCAGCAGTCAACCCTCTAGTCCGACGAGCCCCGTGGGTCACCGGGCATCGCGATCGCCTGGCTCAGCTGGGCCGTCAGCGAAGCCATCTCCGTCAGGCCAGCCCACGCCGACAAGCCCGTCGGCCACTCCGACAGCGTCGCCTTCCCCGTCGCCCACCAGCTCGAGCCCTCTTCCCTCAGGTCCGAGGCTCCCTGCCGGATTTAGCTGGGAGCAGGTCACCGCCCAGCAGGCCGGGACCAACGCAGGGTTCCGCATGGGTGCCCCGACCAGCTGGCAGCTCTCCCCTGGACTGGTTTCGGTCATCAAGCCGGTCCCGGGTTCGACCAAGCTCGTGGTCGATATGGCGGCGTTCGCCGTAGCGGGACCGCTGCACGAAGCCAAGCGGCTCCAGGCAGCTGCGATCGCACATGACAAGTACCCGAACTACCACCTGCTCTCGATCACCAGCGGCACATTCCACGGCTGGACCGCGGCGACGTGGACCTTCAAGTGGCGGCCGGTGAACGGCAGCCGGATCCACGTCACGAAGATCATCTTCACGGCTCAGACAACCGCGGGACCGCAGTCTTATGTGCTGACGATGTCAGCGCATGTCGCGCAGTTGGCAACGGCGACGAAGATCTTCACGGTCGCCAAGCGGACGTTCAGGCGGCTGCCGGGTTAGCCGGCAGCCGCCTGAACGCTAATACCAGCCGCTACTCGACTCGTGCGACCAGGCAGCGCACGGCGAGCCGTACGTCGACTGAATGTAGTCAAGTCCCCACCGGATCTGTGTCGCGGCATTGCTCTGCCAGTCGGGTCCGGCCGTGGCCATCTTCGATCCGGGCAAAGCCTGCGGTATGCCGTAGGCGCCAGAGGACGGGTTGGAAGCATACGGGTTCCATCCGCTCTCCTGCTCCCACAGCGAATTCAGGCAGCTGAACTCGCT
>DATELR010000209.1:0-45598 GCA_035276345.1 Streptosporangiaceae bacterium
GCACATGTCACCGCGATCCCGACCGGGTCGGGCCTGCACGAGACCGGCGCCGCGGCGTTGCGGCGCTCAGGCGGCAGGTCGGCCAGCACGACCGGACCAGACGCGGCTGCCGCCATCGCGGCAGCCGACCTCGTCATCGACGGCATCCTGGGGATCGGCGGCCACGGCGGATTGCGCGAGCCTGCCGCCACGCTGGCCGGCCTGGCGGCGGAGGCGGCAAGTGACGGCGCGCTCGTCGTCGCGACGGACCTGCCCAGCGGCGTCGACGCCGACACAGGAGCTGTCGAGGGCGTGGCCATCGACGCTGATGTGACGGTCACGTTCGGCACGATCAAGCCTGGCCTGCTGGTAGACCCGGGCGCCGGTTACGCGGGCACCGTCCACCTCGTCGACATCGGACTCGGCCCTTACCTGACCGCTGCACCCGCGGCAGCGGCGTTCCAGGCCGCCGATGTCGCCGACCTGCTTCCCCGCCCCGACGCCGAGTCCGACAAGTACCGGCGCGGCGTGCTCGGCGTGCTCGCGGGCAGCCAGCGGTATACCGGCGCCGCCGTGCTATCCGTGGGCGGCGCCATCCGCGCCGGGGCTGGCATGGTCAGGCTCGTCTCCGCCAGGGCGGCCGCAGACGTCGTCCGCGCGCACTGGCCAGAAGCCGTGATCACGGTGACAGATCCAGCTGATCCTGGCGAGCCTGCCGGTCCCGCAGCGGTCGAGGCCGCGGGACGGGTACAGGCGTGGGTAGCCGGACCAGGGCTCGGCACCGACGATGAGGCTGCTGCGTTGCTCGCGGCTGTACTGGCGACTCCGCTTCCCGTTCTCGTCGATGCCGACGGTCTCACCGTGCTCTCGCAGCGCAAGGAACTGCTGTCGAGGCCACAGGGGGCGGCCACGCTGATCACCCCGCACGCGGGCGAGCTCGCGAGGCTGCTGAACGCCGACCACGAAGACATCGAGGCACACAGGCTCGCCTTCGTCCGGCGAGCTGCCGACGAGCTCGGAGTAACCGTCCTGCTGAAGGGTTCGACGACCACGATCGCGACCCCGGGCACCGGTGATCCTGTTCTCGTTAATGCGACCGGCACGGGGTGGCTCGCCACTGCGGGCTCAGGCGACGTCCTGTCCGGTCTGGCCGGGGCGTTGCTCGCGCAGGGTGTGCTGCCCGTCAGGTCCGGCGCGGCGGCTGCCGCGTTCCTGCACGGGATCGCCGGACGGATCGCCGCTGACGACGCTCCGGCCGGTGCGGCCGACGTCCTCGAGGCCATTCCCGAAGCCTTTCGGCGGGTCGATGCGGGTGCCGAGTATGGCGGATAACCGGACCCGGCACCGGCTCGAGAGCGCGTAACGCAGAACAGCCATATCGCCGGCCACGGAAACGTCGGCGAGCCTCGCCCTGTGGCTTGGCGTCCACGGGAACTGGCCCATCTCGACGAGCCGCGGGGCGCGCGGATCACCGATGAAGAACGGCGCGACCGCGAGGACGAGTTCATCGGCCAGCCCGGCTTGCAGGAACTGGGTGAGCACCGATGCGCCGCCCTCGACCATCAGCCGGGCCACGCCGCGGACCGCCAGGTCGTCGAGCACGCGGCCCAGATCCACGCGATGACCCGCGTCGGCGATGTCTGCCTTGCTGCCCAGGCGATTCATGGTGGCGGCGACGGCTGCCGACGACACGTAGACGATCCGGTTCGAGCCCGTCGTGAAGATCTGGGCGGCCGGGTCAAGGTTCCCGGTGCCACTGATCACCACCCTGGCCGGATCCGGATTTCGCCCGCTGGCGATCCTTTCGCTCCGGCGGGCCGGCGACCTGACCAGCAGGACAGGATCGTCTGCGCGTACCGTTCCGGCACCGACGAGGATGGCGTCGCTGCGAGCACGGAGCTCATCGACGCGGTCGACGTCGGCGTCCCCGGACAGGCGCAGCGGCTGGTCCGAGGTGTCGTCGATGTACCCGTCCAGCGACATCGCGCAGCTCAGCAGCACATACGGCCGGTCCACGCGGGTCAGCCTACGGTCCGCAGGTACGCGCGCCGGGTGCAGGCCGACGCAGCCACCGCCAGTGTCGGTCGTTCTGTCCTATTACGGCGCTTCTGTGCGGCCGGTGTGACGGAAGTTACGGAATCGTGCCGGCGCGGGCACGCGTTGACTACTTCGTGGCTTAACCCCGCCGCTCACCACTGACGCCAGCCTCGCGCCGATCCCCGCCAAGGCGTTCATCAGGGCGGCCGCTCCCACCCCGTCGGCCACCTGAGCCCCCTCGTTCCGAACGGAGACTTCGATGCGCTTCCTGCACAGCGGCCCGCCGGAGCCTGCTTCCGGCAGCAAGCCGGCCGGAAGGCCACGCTTCCGGCTGTCGCGGTCCTGGCGGATCGCGGTCGTGGCCGGCGCGACCGTCGGCATCCTGGCCACGATTGCCGGGATGACTGCGGCAGCGGTCACCTCGGGTGGTACGAACCACGCCGTCGCGCGCGGGCCAGGCCAGGCGAGCCCAGTTTCGCCAAGCGCGGGGAAGTACGTGGCTCACAAGGCTGCGGCGGCGACGCCCGGCCCCACGCGGGCCGGTGGAACGGCCGCACATCATCGAGGCGCATCCCGGAAGGCGCTGCAGACCTCGTGCCGGACCGTCGCCCACATCGGTGACTCCACCTCGGTCGACCTGATCTCGCCGGACTACCTGCCAAATCCGGCGCAGCGGCTCGGCGCGCAGTACGCCGACATCGGCGTGAAGCACCTGAAGATCGACGCCTCAGGCGGGCGTTCCATCGTCGAGGAACTGCCGGGCCAGCTCAACGGGTACAAGGTGGCCAGCGCATGGCGCAGCCACGGTTACCACGGTTGCTGGGTCTTCGCGCTCGGCACGAACGACGCCGCGAACATCGCCGCGGGCTCGACCATCGGGATGACGGCACGGATCAACGAGATGATGGCCGTCGCACACGGTGAGCCTGTCCTGTGGGTGAACACCAAGACGCTGCTGACGAGCGGGCCATATGCCAGCGTGAACGAGCAGGCGTGGGACAAAGCACTGGTCAAGGCGCTTGCTCGGTATCCCAACCTGCGGATCTTCAACTGGTCAGCGGTCGCTCAGCCTGGCTGGTTCCTGTCCGATGGCGTTCACTACAACTCTCCAGGCTGCGCGATACGCGCGAAGGCCATTGCCGACGCGCTGGCCAGAGCGTTCCCGCTGCACGGCCACAGCGCCTCGAAGATTGTCCGTTAGCCGTCCAGGCGCTGAGGGCGTGCCGGATAACGCAGGTGTGAATTAGCACGGCGACACGCCATTCGCGTTCCAATTCTTGCCGACCACGATACGTACTCCTTAGACCACTCCGGGTACTGCATTCCCTGCCTGGGGTGAACCCGACGATCTCGACCCACCGATACGAGACCGGCCCGGGCTAGGGGGGAACATGCCGAGGCCGGTGGATTCTGGCCAGCGATACATGCCTGGCCTGGATGGCCTGCGCGCGATCGCGGTGCTCGCTGTGATCGCCTTCCACGAGCAGTTCCCCTGGGCGCCGGGCGGGCTGCTCGGCGTTGGCGTCTTCTTCACGCTCAGCGGCTACCTGATCACCAGCATTCTGGTCAGCCAGTGGTCGGCGATCGGAACGATCAAGCTCGGTAACTTCTGGCTGCACCGCGCGCGGCGGCTGCTGCCAGCGCTCTTCGTGATGCTCGCCATCGTGACCGCGTGGGTGACGCTCGCGGACCGGGGCAGGCTGGACAGCTTGCGGGGCGAGGTCGGCGCGGCGGCCGGGTACTTCAGCAACTGGTACAACATCGTGCAAAACCAGTCCTACTTCGCCAGGTTTGCCCCGCCCGGACCGCTTGACCACCTGTGGTCGCTTGCGGTGGAAGAGCAGTTCTACCTGCTCTGGCCGCTGCTGCTGATCGGCGGGCTGCTCCTGCTCCGCAAGTGGCACGCGGCGACGGCGTGGCTGGTGTTGCCGACGGGACTCGCGGCCGCAGGCTCCGCGGCGGCGATGGTGTTGCTCTATCACCCTGCAATTGACCCGACCAGGGTCTACGAAGGCACCGACACCCGCGCGTTCGGCCTGCTGATCGGCGCCATGCTGGCGCTGGCCTGGCCGTCTGAGAACAAGCGCGAGGCCGGGAACGGGCCAGGCAAGGCGTCGCGCCTGGTGCTGCGGATCGGGCTCGACGTTCTCGGAGTCGCAGGGCTGGCGGTGATCGGCGTCATGGTCTGGAAGGTCGGCCAGTATTCGCCGTTCGCGTACCGGGGCGGGCTGGTGCTGCTGTCCGTCGCGACCGTCGCTGTCGTGGCAGCTACCGCTTATCCGGCAAGCGTCGTTGGCACCGCGCTTGGCTGGCGCCCGCTGCGCTGGATCGGCGTCCGGTCCTACGGCATCTACCTGTGGCACTATCCGGTCATCGTGCTGACCACGCCGGCCAACACCAAGCCGAGCCTGACGATGGTGGCGCTGCAGGTCGCCGCGTCAATCCTGCTGGCTGCGCTGTCCTGGAAGCTGGTCGAGGAGCCGATCAGGCACGGCGCCATCGGGCGCGCCTGGGGCAAGGTCCGCGCGGCCGGGTGGCGGCGGGCGCTCCGCCAGGTCAACGTGTCTAGACTGGCAGCGACCACTGGCACGATGGCCCTGGTCGTGGTCGCCGCCGCCGGACTGTCCGGCGTCGTCCGCGGTGGCACGGGTTCCAGGGTCGGATCAGTGTTGTCAGAAGGCACGCTGCAGCTACCCGTCACTAAGACCGTGGTCAAGGGGCCGAAGCGGAACTCCAGTCCGGGGGCGAGCCAGTCTCCCGGTGCCACCACGCAGGCTGGCACCGCGTCATCCGGCCCCCTCCGCACGTCATGCAGGGCGGTCGCTCACATCGGGGACTCCACCTCCGACGGCCTGGTGTCGCCCAGTTACCTTCCGAAGCCACGCGAGCGGATCGTCGCGCAATACGAAGACGTCGGCGTCCGCTCGGTAGTCACGGACATCTCGGGGGCTCGGTCGGTCATAGAGGTGCTGCCCGGCCAGGTCAACGGGTTCGATGCGATGCGGAAGATCACCCGCGACGGATTCCGCGGCTGCTGGGTCGTCGCGCTCGGGACCAATGACACTGCCGACGTCGCGGCCGGATCGAACGTCGGCCTGACAACGCGGATCGACAGGGTGATGAAGGCAGCTCACGGCGAGCCTGTCATGTGGGTCAACGTAAAGTCCCTGCTGAACAGCGGCCCCTACGCCGAGGCCAACATGGCGCGCTGGGACCAGTCGCTGCTGAAGGAGTGCCCGAAGTACCCGAACATGCGCGTCTACAACTGGGCCGCCGAGGTGAAGCGGAAGTGGTACATCTCCGACGGCATCCACTTCACCTCGATCGGCTACAAGCACCGCGCGAAGATGATCGCCGAGGCGCTCGCCAACTCCTTCCCGGCGAGCGGCCAGAGCAGCGGCTGCCTGGTCAGCAGCTAACCAGGCCTAGTCTTCCGCGCGTCCGCCCAGGTGCTTAGCCAGGAACTTCTCGGCAGCGGCGTAGAAGATCATCCGGTTCTCGGGCTTGGCGAACCCGTGGCCCTCGTCGGGGAACAGCATGTACTCGTGGTCGATCCCGGCCTTGGTGAGCGCGGCCACTATCTGTTCCGACTCGGCCTGCTTCACCCGCGGGTCATTGGCGCCTTGCGCGATCAGGAGCGGGATCGAGATCTGGTCGGCCCTGGACAGCGGAGAGCGTGACCAGAGGAACGGGGCGTCCTTCTCGGGGTCGCCGACCCTGCGGTGGAACTGGGCGATCATCGGAGCCCAGTACGGCGGCACGGTCTCGATCAGCGTCTTGAGGTTCGATGGCCCGACGATGTCCACCGCGCAGCAGTACACCTCGGGGGTGAAGGTGGCACCAGCGAGCGCGGCGTAACCGCCGTACGAGCCGCCGTAGATGGCCACCAGGTTCGGGTCCGACCAGCCCTGGGCGATCGCGTACCTGACCGTGTCGGTCAGGTCATCCTGCATCTTCGCGCCCCACTCGCGGTCGCCCGCGTTGACGAACGCCTTCCCGTAGCCGGTCGAGCCGCGGAAGTTGACCTGCAGGCACAGGTAGCCGCGGTTGGCCAGCCACTGGGCTTCAGGGTTATAGCCCCAGGTATCCCTGTGCCACGGGCCGCCATGCACGTTCAGCACGGTCGGCAGTGATTCGCGCGGCCCGTCAGGCGGGAAGGTCGCGTATCCGTGCAACGTGAGCCCGTCGCGCGCGGTGAAAGCGAAGGGAACCATCGGCGCGAGCGTGTACTTGCTCAGCGCTGGCTGGTGCTCGAAGAGGAAGCTGCCCTGCTTGGTCGCCCGGTCATAGGCGAAATACGGCACCGCGCCGGTGTCGTTGGTGAACGCGATCAGCCAGGTGGTCTCGGCGTCATCGGAGCTCACGAACGTCGGGTCGCCAGGGTGCAGCGCGCGGATCGCCGTCAGGTCATCGGCCACGGCAGGGTCCAGGACCAGATAGTCCGACCGGTCCTTCAGCACCACGACGACCTGCGGTTCCCGGGTATCCGGATCGACGCGGACTCCGCTGACATCAGCCTGCGGGTCTTCGGCGAGTACCTCCTGGGCGCCAGTAGCCAGGTCGAACCTGACCAGCCGCGCCGTCTCCCCGCCTACCGAGCTCACCAGCAGCAGCGAGCGCCCGTCGGCGCTGAACGTCACCGCGTCTGTGGTTAGGGCGTCCTCGGCAGGGACAGTCATGAGCTCGCGCCACTCGTCATCGGCGCCATCGCGTACCAGCGCGACAATCGCGCCGTCGGGCAACGGCCGGAACGCGCCCCTGATAACAAGCTTGGTATCCGCCAGCCAGCCGAGGAACCCCGGGTTCTCGACCTCCTTCGTCAGCTCACCGTTGCTGAGGTCGAGCCGGTACACGTCATGGAGCTGCGGGTTGTCCTTGTTCAGGCCGACCAGGATCTCGGTGGGGAAGTCCCGCTCGATCGCCACGATCTGGGTCTGCACGTTCTCGAATGGGGTCAGATCGCGGCGCTGCATGGTGCTCAGGTCAACGTCGTGCAGCCGCCAGTTCTCATCGCCTCCGGTGTCCTGCAGGTAAAGCAGATGCTTATTGTCATGCGCCCATGCGAACTGCCTGATGCCGCGGTCTGTGTCGTCGGTCACGACCTCAGCCTGATCCCAGTCGACGCCGGTCTGCGGGCTCACCGGAGCCAGCCAGACATTCAGGACGCCGTCTTTGGGCGCGATCCACGCGAGCCTCGTGCCGTCGGGCGACAGCCGCGGACTGACGCGCTCAGGGTTGCCGAACAGGACTTCCCGGGGAATGAGTTCAACCATGGATGTACCTAACCACGCTGGCCCGCGCATCGCGAGGCTGGGCTGGAGGGTCCCAGGAGCCTGGCACACTAAAGGGCCATGGACGGCCAATCGGAAGTGATCGTTGATCTGGCGGCGATCAGGTCCAACGTCGCCGCGATGGCCGATCACGTCGGAACGGCGCAGGTCATGGCGGTGGTCAAATCTGACGGATACGGCTGCGGGCTGGTGCCGACCGCGACCGCCGCGCTATCCGGCGGCGCGACCTGGCTTGCCGTTGGCCAGGTCGAAGAGGGAGTCGCGCTGCGCGCCGCCGGGATCACCGCGCCGGTGCTCTGCCTGCTCGCCACGCCCGACGCGCCGCACGGGTCCGCGATCGCGCGTGGTGTGGACTTGTCAGCTGGCACGGCCAGCCTGGTCAGGCAGATCGGGGCGGCGGCCGGGGCCGCGGGCGGCGTAGCGCGCCTGCACCTGAAGGTCGACACAGGGATGAGCCGCGGCGGCGCGCCGCTGGCGGAATGGCCTGACGTGCTGAGGGCTGCTCTGGCGGAGCAGGCAGCGGGCCGGTGCGAGATCACCGGCATCTGGTCCCACCTGGCGTGCGCGGACATCCCGGGTCATCCGTCGGTTGACGCGCAACTCGCAGCTTTCAAAGGCGCACTCGACGTTGCCACGCGGGCCGGCGCTCGGCCGGAGGTCCGGCACCTGGCCAACACTCCCGCTCTGGTGACCAGGCCCGATACCTGGTTCGACCTGGTGCGTCCTGGCGGCGGTGTTACCGGGCTCTGCACCCTGCCAGGCGGCGCGCCCGACTGGCTACGCCCGGCGATGACCGTGCGCACCCGGCTGGCTCAGGTAAAACAGGTCCCGGCTGGAACCGGCGTTTCTTACGGGCACCGTTACATCACAGGCAATCAGACCACCCTCGGGCTGATCCCGCTCGGCTACAACGAAGGCATCCCGCGCGAGGGGACGAACAAGGCGCCCGTCCTGATCCGGGGGCAGAGACTGGTCATATCGGGCACCGTCTGCATGAACCAGTGCGTCGTCGACGCGGGCGCGCTGCCCATCGCCGAAGGCGACGAGGTCGTCTTGTTCGGCCCGGGGGATCGCGGCGAACCGACCGCTCAGGAGTGGGCTGACCTGCTTGGCACGATCTCCTACGACATTGTGGTGCGGTTTACTGGAAAGATCCCTAGAAGCTACTCTGGAGTAACTAACGACGGTAGCGACGGCAGAGTCGGACGGTGAGCGGTCGCCGTGGCGCCACCAGCATGTGATCCCGCGGGCAGGCGCGCGCTCGCGGGCGGGAGGTCTGATGGTCAGCTGGCGCAAGCTCACCGGCATTGCCGGGCTCGCCGCTGGCTCCCTGGCGGCCAGCGTGGGCGCTGTCATCGTGGCGGAGAAGGTCGCGGTCGGCAGGATCAGGCTGCGTCCGGACCCGGCGGCAGCCGAGCCGTTCGGTGAGGCCCGCGGCGAGAGCATGACGGTGCGGGCGGGCGACGGCCTGCCGCTGCATGTCGAGGTCACCGGGCCCGACGATGCGCCGGTCACGATCATCTTCTGTCACGGCTACACGTTGAACTCACACGTCTGGTATTACCAGCGCGCGGGTCTGTCCGGTATGGCCCGGTGCGTGTTCTGGGACCAGCGCAGCCACGGCCGGTCCGGGCGATCTGATCCGGAGCTGGTCACGATCGACCAGCTCGGAGCCGATCTGCACGAGGTGATGCTCGCCACGGCGCCCGGGGACATGCCGGTTGTGCTGGTCGGGCATTCGATGGGCGGCATGACCGTGATGGCGCTCGCCGATCAGCATCCTGAGCTGTTCGGGAACAAGGTCATCGGCGCTGTGCTGATCAATACCGCGGCCGGAACCGTGGACCCTGTCAGCTGGCTGCCAGCGATGCTGCGGCCGGCCGCCAGGGTTGCGATGCCGACGATGATGACCGGAGCGTCCCACGGACGAATGGCCGAGATGGTCGAGCGGGGCAGGCGGTCGGCCGGCGACATCGCGTTCCTCGGCACGCGGCGGGTCGCATTCGGCGATCCTGATGTCAGCCCGACCGTGGTCGATTTCCTGGAGCGGATCATCAGGTCCACCCCCATCGACGTCATTGCCGATTTCTATGTTGCGCTGGTCGGCCACGACAAACGGCAGGCGCTGGCCGTGCTCGGCAACATTCCCGTTCTGGTGCTGACCGGCGACCGGGACCGGCTCGTCGACCCCGCGCTCTCCGACGAGATTGCCTCGGAGATCCGCGACGCCAAGCTGCTGAGGATCAAGGGCGCCGGGCACGTGCTGATACTCGAGCGGCCAGAGGAGGTCAACGAGGCGATCGCGGACCTCGTGACGCTTGCGCTGGCCGCGCGCTGCGACTGAGACCGCCGTCGCCCATGTCCGTGCAGCAGCCCGTGCTGTGGCAGACTGCCGACCCGTGACCGGGTCATCTGCGGCGAACGGCGTACCAGCGGTGACGGCCGAGCTCGCCGTGCCTGGCACGAGCCAGATGCGGTTGCTCGGCACCCGCCTTGCCGGGTTGCTGCGCGCGGGCGACCTTGTTGTGCTGGCGGGATCCCTGGGTGCTGGCAAGACAACCCTGGTTCAGGGGATCGGGGCCGGGCTGGACGTCCGCGGGCCGGTGACATCGCCCACCTTCGTGATCGCCAGGCTGCACCCGTCCCTGCGCGGCGGCCCTGACCTGGTGCACGCCGACGCGTACCGGCTCGGCAGCAGGCTCGAGGTGGACGATCTTGACCTCGACGCCGATCTCGATCACTCGGTGACGGTCGTCGAGTGGGGCGATGGCCTGGTGGAGAACCTCGCAGCCGGGCACCTGCTGCTGACGATCGAGCGACCTCACCCTGAACCAGCCGGCCCGCAATCAAGTCCCGCAACCGAGCCGTATGACGATGCCGGGGACCAGGTCAGGTATGTGACGGTGGCCGGCTACGGCGACCGCTGGCGCGAGGCCGCCTCGGAGCTGACCGCGGCGCTTGCCGGGTCGCTGGGCTAGCCGCGACGGCCTCGAGCACTGCCATTTAGGCCTATGGCACAGGGAATTGTTCCGATCTGTCGCTCCTGTGCACCGTCGCCGACAGTACACTGCGGGAATCCATAGCAGCTTGCCGTCGCGCCCGGCCGTCCGCCGACCGCGTGCCGGTCCCCATCGCACTGCTGGTCTGGGAGGCGTGCCGTGACCGAGCAGGGCTATCCGCCCCGTCAGCCGCACCGTTCCGGCCACCCCGGGCGTCAGGGCCGGGCGAGAGCCCAGCAAGAGCCGCGCAGGGGCGGCTGGCAGGTCATCGACGCGTTTGACGACCGTCCTGACGAAGACTCCGATCTGCCGCCATGGGCGGGTCCGGCCGGCGTCGAGCAGCTCCGCCCGGCTCGCCGTGCGCCGCGGGTACGCGAAGCCGACCGGCCGGATGCGCCGCCGCGGCCCGATCAGCCGGAGCGAGTCGACGAGCCAGGCGAAGGCGGCTGGCCCCCGGCAGACCTGCCTGGCAGGCTGCGCAGAGGGCCGCGCCGCGGCCGGGCCGCAGCTGCCAGGCGCCGGCGGTCCAAGCGACGGCTGGTCACGTGGGGATCGGTGGCCGTCGCCGCGATCGTGTTCAGCGGCCTCGGGCTCTACCTGTCGCAGGGCTCGCCACGGCCCAGCAAGTACGTGACTTCGCTGCAGAAGGGTGAGTTCAGCGCCGTTCCCGATGCCTGCAAGGTCGTCGGCGCGTCGGTCCTGCGTCAGATCATGAACGGTGCGCCGCGGAAGATCCAGCCGCAGCAGGGCAAGGCGCAGAGCGAATGCACGTACACGGTCGACGCGAGTCCCGTCTTCCGGGTCATGAACGTCAACCTGCAGGCTATGCGGGCGAGCCTCGTCGCGGCCGGCAACGGCAGCGCGACAGCGAACGCCAAATATCAGTTCGGCCAGCAGCGCGCCCAATGGCTCAAGCCGCCGAAAGGCACGGCGCAGCCGCCAGCGACGATCACGCCGGTGCCCGGACTGGGGCAGGAGGCGATCAGCGCATTGCAAACTTTCCGCGGCAAGACCGCGACTGAGAAGGTCACCGTGCTCGCCCGGTACAAGAACGTGCTCATCGCGGTGAGCGTTCAGGGGCAGTCGGGTAACGGCTTCGGCCCGGTCTCGGTCGGCGAGCTCAAGTCGGGCGCTCTCAAGGTCGCCCGAGCCGCGCTGAGCGGTGTTCAGGCGCTGCCTACTGTGTGAGGTCGCGGATTTCCGGTGGCCCTGCGACAACGTCGCGGTGACTAGGCTGAGAGATCGTGTTCATCCTCGCGTTCGATACCGCCACGCCGGCGGTGACTGTTGCGGCGCACGATGGCTCTGACGTCGTCGCGTGCGAGTCCGCCGTGGACGCGAGACGACACGGAGAACTGCTCGCCCCCGCGATTGCCACGGTCTTGAGTAAGGCCGGTGCGCAGCCAGGCGACGTGACCGCCATCGCTGTCGGGACAGGACCGGGTCCTTACACCGGGCTGCGGGTCGGCCTGGTGACGGCGCGCGTGCTCGGCAGCGCGCTCGGCGTGCCCGTCGACGGCGTCTGTACCCTCGACATCATCGCCGTGGCGGCCCGGCGAGCCGCCGGCGGCGGGGAGTTCATCGTGGCGACCGACGCCAGGCGCCGGGAAGTCTACTGGGCCAGGTACGCAGCCAGCGGTGAGCGGATGTCGCAGCCGCAGGTGAGCCTGCCTGCGCTCGTCCCGGCGGGCTTGCCGGTCGCGGGCGAGGGACCGGTCCTGCATGCCGCTCTGGGTGCCGCCGGAGTTATCGAGCCGCGCTATCCGTCGGCGGCGGACCTGGCGCAGATCGCTGCCGGTCACCTGGCTGCCGGAGTCGCGCCCGGTCCGGCCGATGCGTTGTACCTGCGCCGTCCCGACGCCAGGGAACCAGGGCGTCCGAAGCGGGTGACGCCATGATCGGGCCGGTGAGCACGACGTTGCGGCCCATGACGCACGACGACATCGACGCGATCCTGGAGCTCGAGCAGGCAGTATTTGACGCGGAGGCCTGGAGCAGGCAGATGCTCGCGGGGGAGCTAGCGCAGCAGCCCGCCAGCCGCTACTACCTAGTCGCGGAGGAGGGCGGGCAGCTAGTCGGCTACGGCGGCCTGCTCAGCGCGGGCTGGCAGGGTGACGTGCTCACGCTGGCGACGGCGGCCGGCCACTGGGGCAAAGGCATCGGCACGGCGCTGCTGCGCGCCTTGCTGGCCGAGGCAGCCAGACGGGGCTGCACCGAGGTCTTTCTCGAGGTGCGCACCGACAACAAGCGAGCGCAAGAGCTTTACCGCAGGCATGACTTCACCGAGATCGGGATCAGGCGGGGCTATTACCAGCCGTCCGGCGCCGATGCGCTGGTCATGCGTCGCACCCTCGCGCGGGACACCGAACCGATCCACGAGACCACAGGAGAACAGGCATGACAGCGCCGCTGGTGCTGGGAATCGAATCGTCATGCGACGAGACCGGCGTCGGCATCGTCCGCGGCCACGAGCTGCTCGCCGACGCCGTCGCCTCAAGTGTCGCCGAGCATGCCAGGTTCGGCGGGGTTGTCCCTGAGGTAGCGAGCAGAGCGCATCTGGAAGCGATGGTGCCCACGGTCGATCGCGCGCTCGTAGCCGCCGGAGTCAGCCTCGGTCAGGTGGACGCGATCGCCGTCACAGCTGGGCCTGGCCTCGCCGGGGCGCTACTCGTAGGCGTCTGCGCGGCCAAGGCTTACGCGCTGGCGCTCGGCAAGCCGCTGTACGGCGTGAACCACCTGGCTGCCCACATCGCAGTCGACCAGCTCGAACACGGCCCCCTTCCCGCCCCGGTGATCGCGCTGCTGGTGTCCGGCGGGCACTCGTCCCTCCTGCTGGCCGGCGACCTGACCGGCGAGATCACGCCGCTAGGCGCAACAATCGACGACGCCGCTGGCGAGGCTTACGACAAGGTGGCCAGGCTGCTCGGACTGCCGTTCCCTGGCGGACCACCCATCGACTCCGCCGCAAGGGCCGGCGATAGGTCAGCCGTGGCGTTCCCGCGGTCGAAGTACCGCGACGGCACCGCCGATTTCTCGTTCTCAGGACTCAAGACAGCGGTAGCCCGCTGGGTGGAGGCAAGGGACGCCTCTGGCCAGCCCGTGCCAGTGGCGGACGTGGCGGCATCCTTCCAGGAGGCGGTCGCCGACGTGCTGACCCGCAAGGCGGTGGACGCGTGCCTCGAGCACGGTGTCGGCCACCTGGTGATCAGCGGTGGCGTCGCCGCCAACTCCCGGTTGCGCGCGCTCGCCGGGGAGCGGTGCGAGACCGCAGGGATCAGGCTGCGGGTCCCGCGTCCCGGGCTGTGCACCGACAACGGCGCGATGGTGGCCGCGCTAGGCGCTGACCTCGTCGCGGCCGGCGCCGCGCCATCGGCTGCGGATTTCGCGGCAGACTCCGGCCTGCCCGTCACTCAAGTGCTCGCAGCCTGACTACGGGATTAGCGCCGCACGTATCGCTGGGCGAGCGTCCACAGCGGGAACGCGAACTCACCCGATGCTGTCTGCGGGGTTTCAGCCAGGTACTCAGCCACCGCGGCAAGCACCCCCTCGCGCTCGGCCGGTTCCATGATCAGGAACATCGAATGAGTACGCATCGTCTCGATCAGCGAGCTGGCGGTCCTGACATGCGCGTGCTCGAACCCTGCGCCCTCAGGGGCCAAGAACAAGTCCTGACCTGGTCCTGCCACCCACATGGCGATCGGATCGCCCTCCTGCGGGCGATAGGAGGTAAAGGCCACCACGTTCTTGCGGCCGCTCACCCGGTGCAGGCCAGCGACCCAGTCGACCCGGTCGTCGTCGGTGTTCCAGAGGCCTGCGAATACGCCGCCGCTCGTCAGCACCCTGGCGATCTCGGGCATCGCCTGGTCCAAGTTGAACCAGTGCGCTGCCTGGCCGGCGAACACGGCGTCGACGCTGGCGTCGGGGAGCGGGATCGCTTCAGCGCGGCCGGCCATCGCGCTGACCTCAGGGACGACGCGGCGAAGCTCGGTGAGCATCTGCGCGTCAGGCTCGACGGCGAAGACTTCCGGCTGGCCGCCGTCGAGCCTCAGGTCAGCAAGCTGACCAGTAAGCTTGCCGGTCCCTGCGCCGAGATCAACGATCCTGACGGGATCTCTGCGCTCACCCATAACCGGCTCCAGCGCCCACCCGATAGCAGCGACCGGATAGTCAGGGCGGTGCTGCGCGTAAGCTGTCGCAGCGGCGCCAAAGGAGGCGGCGCGGCGGGCATGCTCGATGGCGACAGACGCCTCAGCGCCGTCGGCGGGTGGTGCATTCATGAGCCGCACATTAGCCGGATGAGCGGACTTTGCCATCGGCGGCCTCGCCGGTGGGCTCGGCTTGACCTGCACGGGGACCAGCCAACTTGACGAGTCGAAGTGCGCCAGGCTACTGTTCGGGCTTGGCACTCGATGGTATAGAGTGCTAACGCGACGAGGATGGTCTGGCACCCGCGACGGCAGGCCCCATGGTCGCCTCTCTAGTAACTCAGCTAGCCCTTTCCGGAGGGGGAGGTCAGATCGTGACGACCGCCACCAAGGTTGTTATCAAGCCGCTAGAAGACCGGATCGTAGTCCGCCCGCTCGACGCAGAGCAGACCACGGCATCCGGCCTTGTCATCCCAGACACCGCCAAGGAGAAGCCCCAGGAGGGCGAAGTCATCGCCGTCGGCCCAGGCCGGTTCGACGACGCTGGCGCCAAGCGCGTCCCGATGGACGTCAAGGTTGGCGATGTCGTGCTCTACAGCAAGTACGGCGGCACCGAAGTCAAGTACGCGGGTGAGGAGTACCTGGTGCTCTCCGCCCGCGACGTGCTTGCGATCATCGAGAAGTAAGAGAGCAGATCCAACGGCGCGGGCCCAGTCTCGTGCCCGACCCCGCCGCCCCGGATCGGCCGGCGGCCGCAGGAGTGAGCTCCTGTGGTTACCGGCCAGCCCGGGGCGGCGGCATGACAACAGACATCAACCTGACGAGCAAATGATCTACAGAACGATCAGCTGAGGTGCTTCATGGCCAAGAGCCTGAATTTCGATGAAGATGCGCGGCGGTCACTCGAGCGGGGCGTGGACAAGCTCGCGGACGCCGTCAAGGTGACGCTCGGCCCGCGAGGCCGCAATGTCGTCATAGACAAGAAGTGGGGCGCTCCGACGATCACCAACGACGGCGTGACCGTCGCCAAGGAGATCGAGCTTGAGGACCCGCAGGAGAACATGGGCGCGCAGCTCGCCAAGGAAGTCGCGACCAAGACCAATGACGTGGCCGGAGACGGCACCACGACCGCGACCGTGCTGGCGCAGGCGATGGTGCACGAGGGCCTGCGTTCCGTGGCCGCCGGCGCGAGCCCGCTTTCGCTCAAGCGCGGTATCGATGCCGCCGCATCCGCGGTGTCCGAGAGCCTGCTGAAGAGC
The DNA here is from genome assembly GCA_035276345.1 of Streptosporangiaceae bacterium. Taxonomy (GTDB): domain Bacteria; phylum Actinomycetota; class Actinomycetes; order Streptosporangiales; family Streptosporangiaceae; genus Chersky-822. Next base: position 15,711 of record DATELR010000209.1, read on the forward strand.
GCCCGCGAGGTTGAGGAGCGCGGTGAGATCGCGAACGTCGCCACGATCTCGGCCCAGGACGCGAAGGTCGGCGAGATCATCGCTGACGCGTTCGACAAGGTAGGCAAGGACGGTGTGATCACCGTAGAAGAGTCCGCCACCATGGGCCTTGAGCTGGAGTTCACCGAGGGCCTGCAGTTCGACAAGGGCTACATCTCGGCGTACTTCATCACCGACCAGGACCGGATGGAGGCCGTGCTCGAGGACGCCTACATCCTGCTGCACAACGGCAAGATCTCGGCGATGACCGATCTGCTGCCAGTACTTGAGCAGATCGCCCAGTCGCGCAAGCCGCTTCTGATCGTGGCCGAGGACGTCGACGGCGAAGCGCTGTCAACGCTCGTGGTGAACAAGATCCGCGGCCTGCTCAATGTCGTCGCGGTCAAGGCCCCAGGGTTTGGCGACAGGCGCAAGGCGATGCTGGAGGACATGGCCATCCTGACTGGCGGCCAGGTTGTCAGCGAAGAGGTCGGGCTCAAGCTCGAGAACGCCGACCTGAACGTGCTCGGAACTGCCCGCCGCGTGGTCGTCAGCAAGGACACCACGACGATCGTGGAGGGCGGCGGTTCTCAGGACGGGATCAACGACCGGATCCGCCAGCTCAGGGCCGAGATGGAGGCATCCACCTCGGACTGGGACAAGGAGAAGCTGCAGGAGCGGATCGCCAAGCTCGCGGGCGGCGTCGCGGTTCTGCGGGCTGGTGCCGCGACCGAGGTCGAGCTGAAGGAGAAGAAGCACCGGCTGGAGGACGCGATCTCCGCGACCAGGGCCGCGATCGAGGAAGGCATCGTAGCTGGCGGCGGAAGCGCGCTGATTCACGCCTCGGTGTCGCTCGGCGACCTCGGCCTGTCGGGTGACGAGGCCACCGGCGCCGAGGTGGTCCGCAGAGCCCTGTTCGAGCCGGCCAGGTGGATCGCGCTGAACGCCGGTGCCGAGGGCGGCGTCGTGGTTGCCGCGATCGGCGACCTGCCCGCTGGTCACGGCTTCAACGCGGACACGGGCGAGTACGGCGACCTGATGGCTCAGGGCGTGATCGACCCGGTTAAGGTCACCCGGTCAGCGGTTCAGAATGCAGCGTCCATCGCGGGCATGCTGCTCACGACCGAGGCGCTGGTGACGGACAAGCCGGAGAAGGAAGAGGCAGAGGCCGGCCACGGCCATGGCCACGGTCACGCTCACTGATCAGCAATAACGAACGGCCGGGACTCAGCGGAGTCCCGGCCGTTTCGCGTGCATCTGAGTGGCGTTGGGGTGGTGCACTCGGGAGCTTACTCGCATATTAGTAACGTTGTTTTTTGCCAGTACTAATTGACAGATAATGGCGCAAGCCACTGTGCTGGCCTTTTTTTAATGTTGATTTCCATGATTAGACGCCCCCTTTAACTGGGCATGATGCGTTCGTGACCGGATGATGCGTGACGGCGCAAGCCGAAGGGGGACGCATGACTCTGCAGGCCGCTAAGGACGCAGCCAAGACCGCGAAGGCAACCGATCTGACCGCGCTGGCAGCTTGCGGTCAGCCGGCCGCCGTCGAGGCTCTGATCAGGGAGATCAGGCCGATGGTGGTCAGGTACTGCCGCGCCAGGCTTGGCAATCTTGCTGGCCATTACCAGGTGGCCGAGGATGTGGCACAGGAGGTGTGCATAGCTGTCCTTACGGCACTGCCCAGGTATCAGGACATGGGCAGGCCTTTTGCTTCCTTTGTCTTTGGCATTGCATCCCACAAGGTCGCTGACGCCCGGCGATTGGCCGCGCGGCTGGCGATTCCGACCGACGACCTCCCTGACAGCCCCGATGACCAGCCAGGGCCCGAGGAGCAGGTCGTCGCCAGCCTGGACGCTCAGCGGACCAGGGCGCTGCTGGCGAAGTTGCCTGGCCATCATCGCGAGCTGCTCGTCCTGCGAGTCCTGACCGGCTTGTCGGCTGAAGAAACCGGAGCCGCGCTGGGGATGTCCGCTGGCGCTGTCCGGGTGGCTCAGCACAGGGCGCTGGCCAGGCTGCGTTCGATCGCGGTCGAGGAGTTCTACGGCAACAGCGCCTAGCGCGCTATTCAGGCCGGCAGGGACACGCTGCCGTCTTCAAGCAGCGTCCAGCCTGGGTTATGCGCCACTTCCCACGGGTGCCCCTCAGGGTCGATAAACAGGCCAGAGTAACCGCCCCAGAACGTCTGGGCGGGCTCACGTCCGATCGTGCCGCCAGCGGCGCGTGCCTCCTCGATGGTGGCATCCACCTCGTCCGGTGACCTGACGTTGTATGCCAGGGTCACTCCGCCCCAGCCGCCGCGATCGGTGACCGCGCTGTCGTGCGCGAGCGCTGCCCTGTCCCACAGCCCGAGCACCATCCCGCCTGCCTGGAAGAACACGACATCGTCGGCGGGCGACGTGGCTGGCCTCCAGCCGAGCGCGGTGTAGAACTGCCGCGCCCGGTCCAGATTGCTGACCCCTAGCGTGATCAGGCTGACCCGTTGGTCCATGACAATGGCCTCCCCTGACGGATACCGCTGACTGACCGATACCGCTGATCCGGGCAGACTAGACCAGCATGAACGACACCGCTGACTTCGACGCGGCCGCTGTTGCCCGTGCCTACGCAGCTGAAGTCACGGCCGAACTCGACACGGTGCTCGGCGGCGCGCTGACCGCCGCGTACCTGCACGGTTCGGCGGCACTCGGAGGCTGGAACCCGGCGCGCAGTGACGTCGACATCCTGTTCGTGGCGGCCGACGACCTGAGCGCGGCCGCAGCCGCGAAAGCTGGCCAGGGCCTGATCAGCGCGGCGGGCGGCAGCCCGGGCCGTGGCGGCCTCGAATGCAGCGTCGTTACCGCCAGCGCTGCTGCCCAGCCGCGGCCACCTTGGCCATTCCTGCTGCACCTGGGGGTCAGGGACGGCAAGCAGGTGCTGTACAGCGGCCGGGAAACTGCGGGTGACGCGGACTTGCTCATCCACTACGCGGTATGCCGCGCCGCGGGCATCACGCTGACCGGGCCGCCCCCGCAGTCCGCCATCGGCGTCGTGGACCGGCCTGCCATCCTCAGGTACCTGGCCGACGAACTGAGCTGGGGCCTGGCGAACGCGCCTGAGAGCTACGCGGTACTCAACGCCTGCCGAGGCCTGGTGTACCTGCGGCACGGCAAGCTCGTGGGAAAGGCGGCGGGCGGGCTGGCAGCGCTCGAGGACGGCAGCGGTCCGGCCGGGGTTGTCCGGCAGGCTTTGGAGCAGCAGCTGGCCAGGGCACCAGAGCAAAATTCCGGGCCGGATGCGGTGGCGTTCGTTGAGCAGGTTGCTGCCGCGCTCACCGCCGCGGCCGCAGCACCCGCAGAGTCACCGCCCGAGTGACGGGCATCGTCTCGGGCAGGCCCGCGATGCGTTCAGCCATCGCCGCCTGGTCGGCATGCCAGGCGGTCGGCCCCATCGCCGCAACGGCGGCTACGTCATGGCGGCCGAGCGTCATGACGCCGCGATGCTCGCTCTCACCATCGAGGCTGAAATACGGGCCGAGGTTGTCCTCCAGGCGCTCGCGCTTGCGCTCATCGACGCTCAGCAACGCGAGCGGGCCGGTCAGCTCGGTCAGGTGCTCAGGCCCGGGCGTCACCACGAGCAGGCGCCCGTCAGGCCGCAGAATGCGCCGCAGTTCAGCGCCTCGGCGCGGCGCGAACACGTTCAGAGTGACGTCGGCGGCACCATCGGCTACTGGCAGCCGATGCCAGGCGTCGCAGCCGACCGCGCCGATCCTGGGATGCGCGCGCGCCGCCCGGCGCAGCGCGTGCTTGGACACGTCCAGCGCCATGCCGACCGCACCTGGGACGCGCTCGAGCGCGGCCGTCAGGTAATAACCGGTCCCGGCACCTACGTCGATCATGCACTCGCGGCGTCCGGGACGCTTAGCATCCGCGATGGCCGCAGCGGCCGCGTCGGCAAGCGTCGCGGCGATAGCAGCGAAATGCCCGGCTGCGAGGAATGCCTGCCTGGCGCTCACCATCGCCGCGGTGTCGCCGCCGCCGCCCGGCGTCCCGGAGTGCGGCAAGGCGACGTAGCCTTGCCGCGCAATGTCGAAGTTGTGCCCTGACGTGCAGAGCAGCGAACCGTCGGCCCTGGTCAGATGGCCACGGCAGTGCGGGCAGCGCAGCCAGCCAAGGACGTCATCGAGCACATATGCCTCCGTGCGGATCTCTGCGGGCGGCCTTTGCGGCGCGCCCCGCGATGCGTTGCCCGGCGATTACTAGGATGGAACAGAACCCAGGCGACGAGCACCTCGGAGAGATATGACCGACGACGCCAAGTTCGGCCCGCCCGCACTGACCTTCGACGACGTATTGCTGCTGCCCGCGCACTCGCAGCTGATGCCGAGTGAGGCTGATACCACGGCCAGGCTGACCAGACGGATCAACCTGCGGGTACCGCTGCTCTCTTCGGCCATGGACACGGTCACCGAATCAAGGATGGCCGTGGCGATGGCGAGGCAAGGCGGGGTCGGCGTGCTGCACCGCAACATGTCGATCGAGGACCAGGCCTACCAGGTGGACATCGTCAAGCGGTCAGAGGCCGGGATGATCACCAATCCGGTTACCTGCGGCCCCGACGCCACGATCTCCGAGGTTGAGGAGCTCTGCGCGAGATACCGGATCTCCGGTTTGCCTGTCGTTTCTCCTGACGGCGTGCTGCTCGGAATCATCACCAACAGGGATATCAGGTTCGAGCAGGACCGCAGCCGCCGTGCAGGCGAGCTGATGACATCGATGCCGCTGGTCACGGCCTCGGTCGGGGTATCGAGGGAGCAGGCGCTCCGGCTGCTGGCCGAGAACAAGGTCGAAAAGCTTCCGCTCGTCGACGCTCAGGGCGTGTTGCGCGGGCTGATCACCGTTAAGGACTTCGCCAAGAGCGAGAAGTTCCCCGATGCGACGAAGGACTCCCAGGGCCGGCTCATGGTGGGCGCCGCAGTTGGCGTCGGGGAGGACGCGAAGCGGCGAGCGCAGGCCCTGATCGATGCTGGCGCCGACTTCCTGGTCGTTGACACCGCGCACGGGCACTCCCAGGCTGTGCTCACCATGATCGCGCAGCTCAAGGCCAACCTGCGGGTCGAGATAATCGGCGGCAACGTGGCGACGAGAACAGGGGCCGAAGCCCTGGTCGAGGCCGGCGCCGACGCCGTCAAGGTCGGGGTGGGTCCCGGGTCAATCTGCACCACCAGGGTGGTGGCCGGCGTGGGCGTGCCTCAGGTCACGGCGATATACGAGGCGGCGAGGGCCGCGCGGTCCGCAGGCATTCCCGTGATCGGTGACGGCGGCGTGCAGTATTCAGGCGACATCGCCAAGGCGATCGCGGCCGGGGCCGACACCGTCATGCTGGGCAGCCTGCTTGCCGGGTGCGAGGAGGCCCCGGGAGAAATGGTGATGATCGGCGGCGAGCAGTACAAGCTCTACCGCGGCATGGGGTCGCTCGGCGCGATGCGGAACCGCGAGCGCGGGAAGTCGTTCTCGAAGGACAGGTACTTCCAGGACGACGTGCTGCGTGAGGACAAGCTCGTGCCGCAGGGGATCGAGGGCCGGGTTCCTTACCGGGGCACGGTGGCCGCGGTCGTCGGTCAGCTTGACGGCGGGCTGCGGGCCGCCATGGGCTACTGCGGTGCCGCGACGATCTCGGACCTGCAGGATGCCCAGTTCATCCAGATCACTGGCGCCGGGCTGACCGAAAGTCACCCGCACCACGTGCACATGGTGGCCGAGGCGCCGAACTACAGCGGGCCCGCTAGCTGACAGGCTGAACCGTTGACATTGATGGAGATCGGCCGTGGCAAAAGCGGCCGCCGCGCGTATGCCCTTGACGAGATCGGCATCGTGCCGTCGCGCAGGACCAGGCGCCCGGAGGATGTGTCGATCGCCTGGCAGATCGACGCCTACCGGTTCGAGCTGCCCCTGGTGACCGCCCCTATGGACAGCGTGGTCTCGCCGGCCACTGCGATCGCGATCGGGAAGCTCGGCGGGCTTGCCGTGCTGGACATCGAGGGTGTCTGGACCAGGTACGACGACCCTGAGCCGTTGCTCGCAGAGATGGCGACGCTTGACGATGAGGCCGCCACCGCCAGGTTGCAGGAGATCTACTCCGAGCCCATCAAGGACGAGCTGATCGGGCAGCGGATCGAGGAGATCAGGGCGGCCGGAGTCACGATAGCCGCGAGACTGTCGCCACAACGCACACTGAAGTACCACAAGGCTGTCATCGACGCCGGAACGGACTTCGTGGTGATAAGGGGCACAACGGTCTCCGCGGAGCACGTGTCCAGCCAGGCTGAGCCGTTGAACCTCAAGCACTTCATCTACGAACTCGACGTTCCCGTGATCGTGGGCGGCTGCGCGACCTACACGGCCGCCCTGCACCTCATGCGGACGGGCGCCGCAGGCGTACTGGTCGGCTTCGGCGGCGGGTCAGGTCAGACCACGGCGGCCGTCCTCGGCGTCAAGGTGCCGATGGGCACGGCCATCGCCGACGTCGCCGCCGCCAGGCGCGACTATCTGGACGAATCGGGCGGCCGCTACGTGCACGTGATCGCGGACGGCGGGATGACCCGCAGCGGCGACATTGCCAAGGCGCTCGCGCTGGGCGCCGACGCCGTCATGGTTGGTTCTCCCATCGCGAAGGCCGCCGAGGCGCCTGGCCACGGCTTTCACTGGGGGGCAGAGGCGCACCATCCCGAGCTGCCGCGAGGCGGCCGTCTCAAGGTCGGCACGATCGGCACGCTCGAGCAGATCCTGCACGGGCCCTCTACGGTCGCCGACGGCTCGATGAACCTGATGGGCGCGCTGCGGAGGACGATGGCGACGTCTGGGTATTCGGACCTGAAGGAGTTCCAGCGGGTCGAGGTCACCGTTGCGCCCGGTTCGCCCGCTGTGACAGGGAGGCCCGGCGAATCGCTCCGGTGAGTCCGGGGGGTGCTCCGATGGGCCGGGCACCGTTTCTAGGTAGCGTTCTGCACTGTGACGACTCATACGCTCGGACCGGTCAAGCTCGGGCCGTCCGAGCGCGAATCGGCCATCGCCGCGATGGCCAGTACCGAGCTGCAAGTCCTGGTGGTCGGCGGCGGCGTGGTCGGAGCGGGCGTGGCTCTGGACGCTGCGACCAGAGGATTGTCCGTGGGCCTGGTGGAAGCCAGGGACTTCGCCTCCGGGACGTCGTCGCGGTCCAGCAAGCTGATCCATGGCGGACTGCGATACCTGGAGCAGTACAACTTCGGCCTGGTCCGTGAGGCCCTGACCGAGCGCGCGCTGCTCATGCAGCGGATCGCCCCGCACCTGATCAGGCCCGTCTCGTTCCTGTTCCCGTTCAGCCACTACGGCTGGGAGCGCGCCTACGTGGGCACCGGCGTCAGCATCTACGACGCGCTCGGAATGTCGCGCGGCCAGGTCAGAGGGCTGCCGCGGCATCGTCAGCTGACCAGGCGGCACGCGCTGCGGCTGGCGCCCGCGCTCCGGAGGTCGGCGCTGACCGGAGCCCTGCAGTACTGGGACGCGCAAGTCGACGATGCGCGGTATGTCGCAATGCTGATCCGGACCGCTGCAGGCTACGGAGCCAAGGTCGCATCTCGCACTCAGGTCACCGGTTTCCTGCGGGAAGGGGAACGGGTCACTGGCGTGCATGCCGTGGACCTGGAGACCGGCGCCGCGCTGGAAATAAGGGCTCAGCAGGTCGTCAACGCGACTGGGGTCTGGACAGATGAGATCCAGGCGATGGTAGGCGGCCGCGGCTCGATCAACGTAAGGGCGTCGAAGGGCGTGCACCTGGTTGTGCCGCGGGACCGGATCCACTCGAGCACGGGGATCATCTTGCGGACTCCCGTGAGCGTGCTCTTCGTGATCCCCTGGGGCCGGCATTGGATCATCGGCACGACCGACACCGACTGGGCGCTGTCCAAGGCCCACCCGGCAGCCAGCCGCACCGACATTGACTATGTCCTTGATCAGGTGAATCGCGTGCTTGCGGTGCCGCTGACGCGCGATGACGTGGAAGGCGTTTACGCCGGGCTGCGGCCGCTGCTAGCCGGCGAGTCCGACACAACTTCGAAGCTGTCCAGGGAGCACACGGTCGCCCACCCCGTTCCCGGACTCGTCATGATCGCTGGCGGCAAGTACACGACATACCGGCTGATGGCGCGCGACGCGGTCGACGCGGTCGGCCACGGTCTCGACGGCAAGGTCGCTCCGTCCTGCACCGATCAGATCCCGCTGGCTGGCGCCAACGGCTTCCAGGCGCTGTGGAACTCGCGCCATTCGATCGCCCGTTCGTCCGGACTCCACGTGGCGCGGATCGAGCACCTGCTGGGCAGGTACGGCGGCTTGACCGGCGAGCTGCTGGAGATGATCGCCGCCGATCCCGGCCTTGGCAAGCCGCTCGCGGGAGCCGATGACTACCTCCGCGTGGAGGCGGTCTACGCGGTGACGCATGAGGGCGCCAGGCATCTAGACGACGTGCTCGCCAGGCGCACGCACATCTCGATCGAGACCTGGGATCGCGGGCTGACGTCCGCGCAGGAGGTCGCCGGGCTGATGGCAGGTCCGATGAAGTGGCGGCACCGTCAGGTGACCAGGGAAGTCGATCACTATCACGCCCGGATTGAAGCTGAGCGGAAGTCTCAGGAAGCCGACACCGACACAGACGCCGACGCGATCAGGCTTGGCGCTCCAGAGATCGTCCCCGTGATCGTGCACGACCCTGGCTCGCGTGGCCGCGACGCCGCACAGCCATACCCGGCCGCTGCGGGCAACGCCAGGGACGCCTCCGACATGGCGAGGAGGGCCGGGGCCGAGGCCGAGTGAGCGCCTCTTGGCGCCCACTAGACTGCGGCCATGTCTGCCAACCGCGTGCTGTCCGGTATCCAGCCGACCGCCGATTCGTTCCACCTCGGCAACTACCTCGGCGCGATCCGCCAGTGGGTGTCCCTGCAGGACAGCTACGACGCTTTCTACTGCGTCGTGGATCTGCACGCGATCACCGTGCCGCAGGAACCCGCGGTGCTGCGGCGACGGACGAGGGTTGCCGCGGCTCAGCTGTTCGGTGCCGGCCTGGATCCGAAGCGGTGCACCGTGTTCGTGCAGAGCCACGTGCCTGAGCACGCCGAATTGTCATGGGTGCTGAGCTGCCTGACCGGATTCGGCGAGGCCAGCAGGATGATCCAGTTCAAGGACAAGTCACAGAAATCCGGTGCCGACCAGGCGAGCGTGGGCTTGTTCACCTACCCGATCCTGCAAGCGGCCGACATTCTGCTCTACCAGACCGACCAGGTGCCGGTGGGCGAAGACCAGCGGCAGCATCTCGAGCTCACCAGGGATCTGGCGCAGCGGTTCAATCACCGGTTCGGCCCGACCTTCGTCGTCCCGGGCCCCTACATCGTCAAGGACGTCGCCAAGATCGCCGATCTGCAGGACCCCGCGATCAAGATGAGCAAATCGTCGTCCTCGCCGCAGGGCATCATCGACGTGCTCGAGGACCCGGCGTCGATTAGGAAGAAGATCGCCCGGGCGGTCACCGACATGGGATCCGAGGTGCGGGCCGACGACGAGACCAAGCCGGGCGTCACGAACCTGCTGCGCATCTATGCGGCGCTGACCGGCACGGGCATGGCCGAGCTTGAGCAGCGGTACGAAGGCTCCGGCTACGGCGCCTTCAAGAAGGAACTGGCCGACGTGGTCGTTGACGCGCTCGCCCCGATCAGGGAACGGACCGAGAAGATGCTCGCCGACGAGGCCGAGCTCGACCGGTTGCTGGCGGACGGCGCCGCCCGCGCGCGGGAAGTCGCCGGATCGACCATGACGAAGGTCAGTGACCGCGTCGGGTTCCTTCGGGCGCGCTAGGACCGCACCCGAGGTCAGCCGGACCGGCGCCGCCCGAGCAGCGCCCGCCGCCTGAGCCAGGCCAGGCCGCCGAGCACGCAGGCGCACACACCTGCTGCCACCCCGGCCCCGATTGCCGCCCTGTCGCCCGATCCAGCCGACGTGGCGGCCAGCGAGGTCGCATTGGCAAATGCGCTCTTCTTCGAGGCCTTGGCGGCCGGCTTGGCCGTCACCAGCGGCGGCACGAGCACGCCAACTGGGCGCACGTCGCCTGACATCGCAAATCCCCAGTTGAGTAGCTTCTCGGCCGAGGTGATCTCGGTGAGCGGGGTGGCGTGCAAGATCGTGACTATCAACGTCACGCCGTGTCGTCTTGCCATGCCGATGTAGGTAGCGCCAGCCTTCAGGGTCCAGCCGATCTTGCCGCCAAGCCCGCCCCGGTATTTAGTGATCAGGTAGTTCTGATTGACGAGCAGGACGTGCTTGTGCGGCTTGACGGGGAAGCTCGCCGTCCGCATCGAGTCGTACTTCATGAAGGCAGGCATCGCCAGCGCGTGCCTGGCGATCAGCGCCAGGTCGTAGGCGGAGACCACCTGGCCTTTGGCCGGCAGGCCGTTGGGCTGCTTGGCGACGACGTCGTAGGCCTGCAGGTGATGGGCTTCGGCGTTCATCAGCGCGATGCCCTTGCTGAATGAGCCTGCCGCCTGCGCAAGCGCCACGGCCGCGTCGTTGGCGGAGATCAGCAGCAAGGCATGGAACAGGTCAGCGACCTTGTACCGCTGACCCGGGATGAGCCCGACGATGTTCGGCTCGACGGACGCTGCGCGCTTGGTTGCCAGAACTGTCGCGTTGGGCCGCAGCCTGGGCAGCATCGTGATCGCGGTCAGCACCTTCAGCGTGCTCGCGGGCGGGAACAGGCCGTGCGCGTCCTTGGCGGCCAGGACGGAACCGGTAGTGGCGTCGGCAATGACGTACGCCGAGGCAGGCACGCGAGGAAGCGGCCGCGCGCCGTGCGGTGAGTGCACGACGATGCCTCGGCTGGCTAGCTGCTGCCCGCCCACCTCGTTCTTGGCTACCGGCGTGGGGTCCTGCTCGATGGTGGCCCGCGCGGGGACGTTCCCGACGATGGCCATGCATGAGGTCACCGAGGCTGTGACGACCGTCATGGCCATCAGCGCTTTGCTTGTGTGCATCCGGCTGCGCTCCGGTCCGTGAACTCGCATGCGGAAGAACGGGCCGGTTGTTCCCGTGCAGCCATGGATTTAGGCCTGCCGCAATTACGCCCGATGCACGTCCAATCGGTGCGACCTGCGCGGAAGGACGGCAAAGAATGGGCAGGCCGCCGTCAATGGCGAGCCTATTGGGGTGTGATTAGGCAGCTAGCCAGAGAGGGGAGGCACCAGCGTGCCGACCTGGCTGAACTTGCCGTTCGCGGCAAATCCCCAGTTGAGTAGCTTCTCGGCCGAGGTGATCGTCGTCAGCGGCTTGGCGTGCAGGATGGTGACGATCAGCGTGACGCCGTTCCTCCTGGCCATTCCGACGTAGGTGGCCCCGGCGGTCATGGTCCAGCCGGTCTTGCCGCCCAGCCCGCCACGATAATCAGTCAGCAGCCCATTCTCGTTGACCATATGCACGATGCCGAATTTGGTCCGGTGGAAAGTGGCGGACCGCGTGCTGTCATACCGCATGAAAGCCGGCATCGCCAGGGCTGCGCGCGCAATAAGGGCAAGATCGTAGGCGGAAACCACCTGGCCGGGGGCTGGCAGGCCGTTGGGCTGCTTGGCGACGACGTCGTAGGCCTGCAGGTGATGGGCTTCGGCGTTCATCAGCGCGATGCCCTTGCTGAATGAGCCTGCCGCTTGGATGATCGCGACGGCGGCGTCATTGGCGGAGATCATCAGCAGGGCACGGAAGAGGTCGGCGACCTTGTACCGGTGCCCGGGGACCACGCCGATGATGTTCGGCTCGACGGACGCCGCCAGCTTGCTGGGTCGCAGGCTGGCGTCGGGCTTCAGCCTCGGCAGCATGGTGATGGCGGTCAGAATTTTCAGCGTGCTCGCAGGCTGATAGAGCCCGTGCGCGTCCTTGGCGGCCAGTACCGCGCCTGTCTTCGCGTTCGCGATCACATAGGCCGAGGCCGGGACCTGCGGCAGCCGCGGCGCGTTACCAGCGACGACCACGCGGCTCGACCCGAGTCGCCGGCCGCCGACCTCACGACGATGAAATACGTGCCCGCGGCCCTGGCTGCCCGATTTAGTTGAGTCAGGCCGCTCCGATGCTCGAGACAAATCCTTCGCGCCGTGGATCGCGGCGGCCGGCGCGGGCTTCCCGGACGCCGCAGAGCTGCCGGAGACCAGCGAGGACAGGCCCACTGCCGACGCCACGACGGCAGCGACCGCGATCAACGCAGCGACGAAGGTCAGCGCCGAGGTCAGAAGTGACGAGCGGCGGCGTCGTCCGTAGTGAGCCGACCGGCCCCTCTTCCTGCTCGTCTGCAATCCGGGGTCCCGATCTGGTCGGCGGAGGCGAGCTGGCGCTGGCTGCGCCTGCTGCAGTGGAGGAGGTTCAGGAGTATATCTGACATATACGGGCGATGTTCCCTGTCAGCTTCAAGTGCGCGGGCCGTAATCTTGAGCTATGGCGCGCATTTCGGAGTCGGGCGAGCCCATCGAGCCGGTCTACGGGCCTAAGGCCATGCAGGATTTCGACGCTGAGCGAGACCTCGGCGATCCCGGCTCGTTTCCGTTCACCCGCGGCGTCTATCCGACCATGTACGTCAGCCGGCCGTGGACGATGCGACAGTACGCGGGGTTCAGCACGGCGGCTGATTCCAACCGCCGCTATCAGCAGCTGATCGCGGCGGGCACGACCGGCCTGTCGGTGGCGTTCGACCTTCCGACGCAGATGGGATATGACTCCGACGCGCCGCAGGCGCGAGGTGAGGTCGGCAAGGTGGGTGTCGCGATCGACTCGATCGACGACATGCAGACCTTGCTCCAGGGCATCCCGCTGGACTCGGTATCGACGTCGATGACGATCAACGCCCCCGCGGCCATCTTGCTCTTGCTCTACGAGCTCGTCGCCGCCGAGAACGGGATCGCGCCGGACCTGCTGACCGGGACTATCCAGAACGACATTCTCAAGGAGTACATAGCGCGCGGCACGTATATCTATCCGCCTGCGCCGTCGCTTCGCCTGGTGGCAGACACGTTCGCTTACTGCGGCGCGCAGATCCCGCGCTGGAACACCATCTCCATCTCCGGCTATCACATGGCTGAGGCGGGGGCGACACCCGTCCAGGAGATCGCGTTCACCCTGGCAAACGCGAAGGAGTATGTCCGCACTGCGATCGCGGCTGGCCTGGCGGTCGACGATTTCGCCCCGAGATTGTCGTTCTTCTTCGTCGCGAGGACCACGCTGCTCGAAGAAGTCGCGAAGTTCCGTGCCGCCCGCTGGCTGTGGGCGCACATCATGGCTGACGAGTTCGGCGCGCGCGATCCGCGTTCACAGATGCTGCGATTCCACACCCAGACTGCTGGCGTGCAGCTCACGGCGCAACAGCCCGAGGTCAACATCGCACGGGTGACCGTGCAGGCGCTGGCCGCGATCCTGGGCGGCACCCAGTCGCTGCACACCAACTCCTATGACGAGGCGATCGCGCTGCCGACGGAGAAGGCGGCCAGGCTAGCCGTGCGGACTCAGCAGGTGCTCGCGCACGAGACCGACCTGACGTCGACCGCCGACCCGCTGGCCGGCTCGTATGCGATCGAGTCGATGACCGCCGATATCAGGGACCAGGCCAGCGACCTGATCCGTCAGGTCGATGAGCTGGGAGGAGCGGTCGCGGCGATCGAGCGTGGTTTCCAGAAGGCGGAGATCGAGCGCTCTGCTTACCAGGTTGCGCGGCAGATCGACGCGGGGGAGCGGATTGTCGTCGGCGTGAACAAGTTCGCCTCGACCGGGGACGAGAGTTACGAGCCGCTCAGGGTCGACCCGGCGATCGAGGCGGAGCAGGCCGAGCGCCTCGCGGTATTGCGCCGGACCCGGGATGCGGAAGAAGTGCGGCGCAGGCTGGACGACGTCAAGCGCGCGGCGGCCGGCGACGACAACGTGCTCTACCCGCTGCGGTCAGCGCTGGCTGCCAGGTCGACGGTCGGTGAAGTGTGCGATGCGTTGCGTGAGGTGTGGGGTGTGTACCAGCCAGCCGATGTCTACTAAGCGGCCGAAATGGCACGCTTAAACGCCTGACGGCGGTGCAGAGCGTCCATCAGAATCGGGCAACCTCAGCGAGCCGCCGGAGCGAGCGCTACCATGCTTAGTAATAACGGGTCGCATCTCACCCAGCTGAGGTGGCTGAGAGCACCCCGCCTAGCGCCATCAAGTGCAGTTGCAATAGTCGTCGGCACAAGTGCCAGATCGAAGCCGACGGACCAGGAAATGCTGACATCGCCGGTTGACCGGCGGTAGAAGGCATTCCCTCGTCAGTACCCGTGCTGCAGATCAGCAGCACTCCCGCCGCGCCATGTCGGCTTGCCCGGCGTGCGCGGCCTAGTTGGCAGAAGGACCGATGGATACGCGTTTTGCCTCCCCGATCCGGGACACTTACCCGGAACGTCGGCAGCGTGTTGCCGTTGTGCTTTGCGGTATCAGCGTGACCCCAGTCAGGATCCGGGCCCCAAAGGAGAGGGCGGATGGCTGAGAGTGATCTGGTAGGCGAGCTCGAGGCGTTCCTTGCAGGCCATCGGCCTGAGCTGATCGAGTTCCGCAGGGACCTGCACGCGCATCCGGAAGTCGGCTACGCCGAGCACCGCACCACGCGCCGGATCGCCTTGCGGCTTGAGGCTGCGGGGCTTAAGCCGGCGATCTTGCCGAAGGGCACCGGCCTTATTGCCGACATCGGCGGCAACCCCGAGGATGCGCCTGCGGTCGCCCTTCGGGCAGACATTGACGCGCTGCCGATCGTTGACGAAAAGAACGTCCCTTACCGGTCACGGAACGCCGGCGCATGTCATGCCTGCGGGCACGACGTGCACACGTCCGTGCTGCTCGGGACCGGGCTGTTCCTCGCCAGGGCGGCCGCGGCGGGGGCCCTGCCAGGCAAGGTGAGGCTGATCTTCCAGCCTGCCGAAGAGGTGCCAGGGGGAGCGCTCGACGTGCTGGCGGCTGGCGGGATTTCCTCGGTCGACCACATCTTCGCGCTGCACTGTGACCCCAAGCTCGAGGTCGGCAAGATCGGCACCAGGATCGGCCCGATAACGGCCGCCTGCGACAAAGTGAAAGTGCAGCTCAGCGGGCCTGGCGGACACACCGCGAGGCCGCACCTGACCGCTGACCTGGTGTTCGCGCTCGGCAAGGTGATCACCGAGCTGCCCGCGGCGCTGTCGCGACGGATCGATCCTCGCTCGGGCCTCAGCCTGGTCTGGGGCCAGGTCAGCGCGGGCTCCACGGCCAACGCGATCCCCGACGCCGGCGTCGTCGAGGGTACGGTGCGGTGCCTGGACGACAGCTCCTGGCACGCCGCTCCTGAAATGATGAAGGACCTGGTTGAGTCCATCGCCAGCTCCTACGGCGTGACGGCCGACGTGACCTATGAGCGCAGCGTTCCGCCCGCGGTCAACGAGGCCACCAGCACCCAGATGATCGCGGCAGCGGTTGACCGGGTGCTCGGCGCCGAGGCGATCACTGCGGCGCCGCAGAGCCTGGGCGGCGAGGATTTCGCCTGGTACCTGGAGTCCATCCCCGGCAGCCTGTTCCGGCTCGGCACCCGGCCGGTTGGCTCGGTCGATGAGTTCGACATCCATCAGCCGATGTTCGACGTCGACGAGGAGTGCATAGCCGTCGGCGTCAAGGTGATGACGGCCACGGCGCTCACGGCGATCGGAAGCAAGCAGGCGGACTCAATGCTTGCCGAAGCGGAGGCGGCCGACCGGATCGGGCCCTTGCAGCCAGCGCCCGGGCGGATCGGGCCGGTGCGGCCGTCGACCGGCGGCGTCACGCTCGCTGGGCCGTTATTAGGTAGGTACGTCTCGGTTGCCTGAACGTAACGCGATGAGCGTGCAGTGGCGGGGCGTTCTCGGCGATGCGGGCATATTGTGGGTAGGAAGCCGCGGCCTGCGTCTGTGGCGTCCTGTTCGCCGATTCCGGAGCGTCAGCCACCGTGTCCGCACAGAATGAAGAAGCTAAGACGGCGGTGTCGCTGTCAGCCGGGCGTCTGCTGCCCGATGGCAGGCGGGTCTACCGCCTGACCGGCCCGCAGGTTGTGTGGTGGGCATGGCTGGTGCTTGCCGTCGCTAGCCTCGGCGACCTGGTGATTCAGGGCCATGACTACCTCTCGCTCAAGTTCGCCTTCGGCCTGCTGACGGTCACCGGCCTGGTGTACGCCTGCACGCTGTGGCCTCGGGTCATCGCCGATGACAACGGTGTGACCGTGCAGAATCCGTTCCGGCGTTTCACGATCCCGTGGGGTGCCGTGCGCGGCATCTTCCTCGCCGACTCCGTTGAGATCCAGTGCGCGCGTGGCCAGCAGCGGAAGGACAAGACGGTCTACAGCTGGGCTCTGTCGTCGGCCCGCCGCGGCCGCGCGCGGGCCAAGCTGCATGGCTGGCAGATGGACCAGGGCAAGCGGAACCGGCCGTCGAGCTACGGGCAGCTGCCTGGCCAGGCCAAGGATCTCCTGAAGATGACTCAGACCGAGGTCATGGCCAGGGAGATGGCGAAGCTGTCGGAGGATGCCAAGGTCAGGAGCGGTGCGGCTGATCCGGCCGGCACCGGGCCGAGCGAGGTCAAGCTCGGTGAGGCCGGTCTGGGCAATACCCGCCTGGACGACGCCGGTCTCGCCAAGCCGAGTGTGAACGGCGCCAGCAAGGACGGCACCGGTGCGGGCGACGATGGCGGGGTGACCGGCGGATCGGGCGAGGTCGTCACGGCATCGTGGTCCTGGCAGGCGCTGGCGGCGTTCCTCGTGCCAGGGATCGCCTTCGCGATCGTCTGGCTGGTCGGCTGACGCTAGCTGCCAAGCGAGCTACAAGGCCTGCCGCGCAGCCCGGTGACGTAATCGGACGGCGCGCCGGCCGCCTCAGCGGCGTCGGCCATGATGCCCAGGTATCGTGCCGCCGGCAGCCCGCCTTCGTAGTCGTTCAGCACGTAGAGCCAGGCCAGCACGTCCCCGTCCCGCGTGGCGACCCTGACCCGAAGCTTCCTGTAGTACCCCAGAGTGGCGCCGTCCCAGCGATCGAGTGCTTCCTCATCGGCCTCGGACACCTCGTAGAGCACGACGAACACGTTCTCGTTCTCGTCCTCCACGACGGTCGCGAGAGCGCCCTCCCAGCCCATGTCCTCGCCGCCGAATGTAAGGCGCCAGCCGTTCAGCCAGCCGATGCCTGCCTGAGGTGAATGCGGGCAGCGTTCCGCCATCTGGGTGGGGTCCATATTGCTGCCGTACGCCGCGTACAACGCCACGATTCATTAGGGTACGAGCCTGGCGGGCTGCGATGAGGGATGTTTGCCTCGCCTCGCCGTGCCGGGCGATCCTGCTGACCGGCCGGTGCGCGCGATGAGACAGAATGAAGCATCGTGAACCAGCCGCATTCGCAGATCGTGATCATTGGCGGCGGACCGGGCGGCTACGAGGCAGCCCTGGTCGCTGCCCAGCTCGGCGCGGACGTCACTGTCATCGAGGAACATGGCCTTGGCGGATCGTGCGTGCTGACCGACTGCGTCCCTTCGAAGACCCTGATCGCCACGTCCAGCCTGATGGCGGCGATGGAAGGCACCCGCGACCTCGGCATCAGGTTCGACCATGACGTTCCGGATTCGGACCCGCCAATGCGGCCTGGCCCGGTGTCTGTGTCGCACGCCCTGGCTGACGCGCCGCGCGTCTACTCCCGGATCAAGCGTCTGGCGCAAGCTCAGTCGGCAGACGTAGACATGCGGCTCGCCCGCGAGGGGGTGCGCGTGATCAGGGGACGCGCGAAACTGCTCCGGCCGGGCGTGGTGGCCGTGGGGGACGAGGTGATCAGGGCAGACACGTTGCTGATCGCCGCTGGCGCCCATCCGCGCGACCTGCCGGGAACCGTGCCTGACGGCGAGCGGCTGCTGACCTGCCGGCAGATCTACGACCTGCCGGACCTGCCGAGCGAGCTGATCGTCGTCGGTTCAGGCGTGACCGGAGCTGAGTTCGCGAGTGCGTATCAAGCGCTTGGTTCTCAGGTGACGCTGGTGTCCTCGCGCGAGCATGTGCTCCCCAACGAGGACGCCGACGCCGCCATGGTCGTCGAGGACGTCTTCCGCCGCCGCGGCATGAAGGTGCTGAGCCGGTCTCGTGCGGTTGAGGCCAAGCGGACGGCCGACGGCGTGGAAGTCAGCCTGCAGGACGGCACCGTGGTCGCCGGATCGCACTGCCTGCTCACGGTCGGGATGGTGCCATCTACGGCCGGCCTCGGCCTCGGCGAGGCCGGGGTGGATGTCGACGAACGCGGCTTCATTGCCGTGGACCGCGTGTCGCGGACGTCTGCGCCCGGCGTCTACGCGGCTGGCGACTGTACCGGCGTCTGGATGCTGGCCTCTGTCGCGGCCATGCAAGGCAGGATCGCGATGTGGCACGCGCTCGGCGAGGCGGTCCAGCCGCTGCGGCTCGGTCATGTCGCGGCCACGATCTTCACGGACCCCGAGATCGCGACCGTCGGCGCCAGCCAGCAGGACGTCGACTCTGGCAAGGTGCTCGGCCGGGTGGTGAAGCTGCCGCTCGCCACCAATGCCCGGGCCAAGATGGAGGGCTTCAGCGACGGTTTCGTCAAGCTGTTCACCAGGCTTAACACCGGCATCGTTCTCGGCGGGGTGATCGTCGCGCCGATGGCGAGCGAGCTGATTCTCGGCGTGTCCCTGGCTGTTGAACAGCAACTTACGGTGGACGAGATCGCGCACACGTTCGCCGTGTATCCGTCGCTGACCGGCAGCATCACCGAGGCGGCCCGCCAGCTCATGCAACCCGCCGAACCAAAGTAGCCGCCCCCCGGCATACACCCCATCGTGCAGCTATCTGCCCGGCTAGTGCGCGGGGTGGCCGAGGTCCGGGTCGTCGGGTGGCTCGAGTCCGTGCTGGCGCAGCCGTGAGGTCCTGATGTCGTCGGCGTAGGCGGCCACCGTGAAGATGCTCCCGGCCAGGATGAGGCCCACCATCATGGCGGCCAGCCAGAACGGCGCTGGCACCAGCGTCAGCAGCACGACGGCGACGATGACGCAGACCGGCAAGATGATCGCCAGGTGCCGGATGACGGTCCGCATTCGCCAGCCGGCATCGGTCAGTTCGTGCTTGACCCAGTCGACGTTCTGATCGGGGAGGCGGAATCCCAGGGCGAAGGCCAGCCAGCGCACCGGACCCGGGTCGCCGGGCAGCCTGGCCATGGCTCAGTCCGCCAGGCGACAGATCACCTGGCCGGCCGAAACCGTCTGGCCGACCTCGACCGTGAGATCGGCGACGGTCCCGTCCTTGTGCGCGGTCAGAGGCTGCTCCATCTTCATGGCCTCGAGGACGACAACCGCATCGCCCGCCGCAACGTGCTCGCCGTTCGCCGCCACGATCTTGACGATCGTGCCCTGCATCGGGCTGACCAGCCCGTCTCCGCCGGCCGCCGGGCCGCCTGCGCCGCCGCCGCTCCGTCCTGAGCGCCTGCCCGGCCTGCCGCGGCTGGTGGCTGGCGCTACGGCGCCGCCAGCGCCTTGCGCGTTTAGTCCGAGCCCGGCTGGCAGCACCACTTCCAGGCGCTTGCCGCCAACCTCCACCACGACGCGCTCGCGGCCCGGCTGGTCACCGTCGGGGCCGTTCACATCGTCGCCGAGCTGCGGCGGCAGCTGTCCTGCGAACTCGGTCTCAATCCAGCGGGTGTGCACAGAGAACGGCGCGCCGGTGAACGCGGGATCGTCGACTACCGCGCGGTGGAAGGGGAGCACGGTCGGCATCCCGCCGATCTCGAACTCGGCGAGCGCGCGCCTGGCCCGCGCCAGCGCCTGCGTCCGGTCCGCGCCCGTCACGATCAGCTTCGCGATCAGCGAGTCGAAGACCTGCGGGACGGTCATGCCGACCGCGTAGCCGGCGTCGAGCCGCACGCCGGGACCGGACGGCGGCCGCCAGGTGGTTAGCGTTCCCGGGGTAGGAAGGAAGTTCCGCCCTGGATCCTCGGCGTTGATGCGGAACTCGATCGAGTGGCCCCGCAGCGCCGGGTCGCCGAAGGACAGTGTCTGGCCATCAGCGATCTTGAACATCTCGAGCACCAGGTCGATCCCGCTGACCTCTTCGGTCACCGGGTGCTCGACCTGCAGCCTCGTGTTCACCTCGAGGAACGAGACGGTGCCGTCCTGGCCGACCAGGAACTCACAGGTGCCGGCGCCGACGTAGCCGGCCTCGCGCAGGATCGCCTTGGACGACTCGCGCAGCACCGATTCCTGCTCGGCTGACAGGAACGGGGCTGGCGCCTCCTCGACCAGCTTCTGGTGCCGTCGCTGCAGCGAGCAATCCCTGGTAGAGACGACGACCACGTTGCCGGCCATGTCGGCCAGGCACTGTGTTTCGACGTGACGCGGCTTATCCAGGTAGCGCTCGACGAAGCATTCGCCCCGGCCGAACGCCGCGACGGCCTCGCGGACGGCCGACTCGAACTGCGCCTCGATCTCCTCGGTCGTGCGCGCGACCTTCAAGCCGCGGCCGCCGCCGCCGTAGGCCGCCTTGATCGCGATGGGCAGGCCGTGCTCGGCCGCGAACCTCGCCGCTTCATCCGGTCCGGAGACCGGGCCCTCGGTGCCGGGTGCCAGCGGGGCGCCGACCCGGCGCGCAATAACCCGGGCAGCGGTCTTGTCGCCGAGCGCCTCGATCGCGTCTGGCGGCGGACCGATCCAGGTCAGCCCGGCGGCGATCACCTCGCGCGCGAACTGCGCGTTCTCGGCCAGGAACCCGTAGCCGGGATGCACGGCGTCGGCCCCGGCCTCGGCGGCGACCTTGAGGATCTTGGCGATGTCCAGGTAACTGTCGGCGGGTGTCGACCCACCGAGCGCGTAGGCCTCATCGGCCGCCTGCACGTGCAGGGCATCGAGGTCGGGCTCGGCGTAAACGGCGACGCTGGTCAGACCCGCGTCGCGGCATGCGCGCGCGACCCGGACCGCGATTTCGGCCCGGTTGGCGATGAGGACCTTGCGCACGAATCGGCTCCTTCCCGACTGCGCAGGAGTCTAGGTGAGCAGACAGCTTCCCGACGAGCCGGGTCTAATCACCAGAGGTTGACAGGGAGCGGGCATTTGAGCTGGCCAGGCGTTATGACAATTGGCCGGTCTCCGACATGGTCTATGTCGCGCTCGCCGAGCGACTCGGTACTGAGTTCTATACAGCGGACGAGAGATTGCGCTTGAGGCTGGCACACCGTCCCTGGGTGCTCGGCCTGAGCACAGGCGCGCGCTAGCGCGGAAGGGCGCTGCGCCGCCAGGCACCGGGCCCTGGCGAGATACTTTCCCGCATCAGCCGGGATCTGTCTGACCAGGCAGAACGGATCTCGCGTGTCGGTGCCGTACCTGCAGCAGCTGCCGCACCGGCACGGGCCGCGAGAACGGTGACCACGGCAGCCAGTTCGGTGTCGGTCGGCTCGCCGCGCACGACATACAGGAAAGGACGAGCGTCGGAGCTGCTCTCGCCTGCCGTGTCGCCTGGACCGGCCTGAGTACCGGGAGTACCGCTAGAGGTCTTGTTCTGCATAGGAATTGGTGTCCTGTCGCGGCCTTGTGATCAGCTCTTGGACTTGCCGACGCCCACGCCGAACTGGCGGTGCACCCTGGACCAGAACGCATCCCTCAGCCATTCGCGCGCTTCCTGGTAGGCGCGCAGCGAGAGGCCGAGTTCCTTCTCGGCGTCGACGAGCAGTTCCTTGTCGATCACGGGCGGCAGGATCGGGCCGGGCAGCAGGTCACGGATGTTGTCCTCGCCACGGGTCAGGATCCATTTCTGCGCGACGTGCTCGCCAGCCTCCTCGACTCGCTCGCGGGACGGGCCGAGCCTGCCAGCGGCAAGGTGCGCTGAATTGAGGTGCACACCGGAATTGGATTTGCCGTGACCACGGAACGGGTTCTTATCGCCGAACAGCTGCGCGGGCGACGGCGCCGTGATCTGGCCGACCGTGATTCCCGGAACGGTCGTGGCCGCATCTGGCCTGGCCGGAAGTACACCTTGCCCGGCTGCGGCAGCCGCCTCGGTCGTCAGCTGCGGCGAGAAGAATGGCTCCATGAAGGTGCGCTCGAGAACCTGCACGGTGTCAGATTCCCAGACCAGCCGCTCGGCCTGGTTGGTGCCGTAAGGCGGTTCGACGCCCCACAGGTGAACCCTGACGCCGAATGCCTGAGCGGCTTCGACTGCTGGCACCATGTCCTCGTCGCCGGCCACCAGGATGGTGTCGGTGATCGCGCGGTGCCTGGCCAGTGCCTCCATGTCGGCGCGAATCTGGGCGTCGACGCCTTTCTGCTGGCCGCGGGCGTTGAGATTGCCGAGCCGCAGCTTGACCAGCGGCATCTGGGCGATCACCCGCTGATCGAAGGTGGGCACGCGGTCTCTGGCCGCGTCGTACCAGTACACCCTGAGCAGCTGGCCTCTGATGTGATCGTCAGCTTGCCTGATCAGAGCCGCGATCAGCTGGTCCGCGTCAACCCGGTACTCGCGCCTCGAAGACGCACTGAAAAGCAGCTCTCCGGCGGATGCGTAGATGTACCCGACATCGACCATGATCGCGTACCGGGAGAGCAGTGGCAGCGCGGCTTCGGAATCTGTCATGTCACTTCGACTCTAGTCGGCACTGACCAGGGTGTCGCGGCGCGAGGACCAATCGTCTCAGCACTCGCCACATTCCGGTTCCGGCGGTGGCGCGGCGTAACTGCACTACAGCGGGATGTTGCCGTGCTTCTTCGGCGGCAGGGTCTGGCGCTTGGTCCGCAGCGCTCGCAGCGCCTTGACGATGGACGGGCGGGTTTCAGCGGGCCGGATCACCGCGTCGACATAGCCGCGCTCGGCGGCGATGTACGGATTCGCCAGCGTGTCCTCGTACTCGGTGGCGCGAGAGTCCCTGATGGCCGCGAGCTCGTTCTCATCGGACGCCCCGGCCAGCTCCCTGCGGTACAAGATGTTGACCGCTCCCTGCGCGCCCATCACGGCGATCTGCGCTGTCGGCCACGCGAGGTTGATGTCACCGCCGAGGTGCTTCGAGCCCATCACGTCGTAGGCGCCGCCATAAGCCTTCCTGGTGATCACCGTGATCTTTGGCACCGTCGCCTCGGCATAGGCGTAGATCAGCTTCGCGCCGCGCCGGATGATCCCGCCCCACTCTTGATCCGTGCCCGGCAAGAATCCCGGCACGTCGACGAAGGTCAGCACGGGGACGCTGAACGCATCGCAGGTGCGGACGAACCTGGCCGCCTTCTCCGAGGCGTCAATGTCGAGGCAGCCGGCGAAATGCATTGGCTGGTTGGCCACTACACCAACCGGCGCGCCCTCGACCCGGCCGAACCCGCAGATGATGTTCCTGGCGAATTCGGCGTGGATCTCGCAGAACTCACCGTCGTCCAGTACGTGCTCGACCACCGCGTGCATGTCGTACGGCTGGTTCGCCGAATCGGGGATGAGCGTATCGAGCATCACGTCGTCATCGGTGAGCTCGCAGATTTCCTCCGGTCCCAGCGCTGGCGCCAGCGCGGGAGGTTCCTCGAGGTTGTTGGACGGCAGGTAGGAGAGCAGCGCGCGGGCGAACTCGAGGCAGTCCAGCTCGTCGGTCGCCTGGTAATGCGCCACGCCGGACTTGGCATTGTGCGCGTGCGCGCCGCCGAGGTCCTCGAAGCTCACTTCCTCGCCGGTCACGGTCTTGATGACGTCGGGACCGGTGATGAACATGTGCGAGATCTGGTCCACCATCAGCGTGAAGTCGGTGATCGCGGGGGAGTACACCGCGCCGCCGGCGCAGGGCCCCATGATCAGCGAAATCTGCGGGATCACTCCTGAGGCCTTCACGTTGCGGACGAAGATGTCCGCGTACAGGCCGAGCGCGACCACGCCTTCCTGGATTCTGGCGCCGCCGCTGTCGTTGATGCCGATGACCGGGCAGCCGACCTTCAGCGCGTGGTCCATGACCTTGACGATCTTCTCGCCGAAGACCTCGCCGAGTGAACCGCCGAAGACCGTGAAGTCCTGGCTGAACACGCAGACCTGCCGCCCGTCGATGGTGCCGAAGCCGGTCACCACGCCGTCACCGTAGGGCCTGGTCTCACCCATCTCGAAGTCGTGCGCCCGGTGCCTGGCCAGCTCGTCGAACTCGTTGAATGATCCCGGGTCGAGCAGGTGGTCGATCCGCTCGCGCGCGGTCATCTTGCCCTTGGCGTGCTGCCGCTCGACCGCCCGCTCTGAGCCCGCGTGGATCGCCTCGTAACGCCGTTTTTCGAGGTCGGCTAGCTTGCCTGCGGTGGTGTGGATGTCGATCGGCGTCCCGTCGCCTGGCGCGGGCTCGCTGGCGGCGACGTCGCCGGCCTCAGCGTCGGCGTCGGCCTCGGGGTGTAGAGCGTCGGTGGCCATGCCGCACAGGGTAGGCCAGGCGGGCTTCGCTATGCCCGCCGGGCCGTGAACCGGCGAGGTTACTGGGCCGCGAGCGCGGCCTCGTCCACTTCCCGCTGCCTGTGGTGCGCGTCCCAGCAGGGATACCGCATGTCTGCGCCCTCGCCGGCGATCAGGCTGGCCACCGCCGCCGAGGTGACGTCGTCGGCCGGGGTGTAGACAACCATCCTGGTGCCGGGCGCGGCCATGATGGCGAGCGAGGATGTTGTCATCACGAGCCGCTCGTGCGCCGGGTGCCGGAAGATCTTCAGGTAAGTGGTCGGGCTGGCGACCTCGTGCTGGGCCCACAGCCTGCTGAAGTCCGGGCTTGCCGCCTGAAGCCTTCGCACGAACTTGGTCCAGGCCGCCTCGCCGACGTGCCGGCCATAGGCGGCACGGAGTTGCGCGACGAGCATGCCAAGCTGCTCGTCCCGGTTCAGGTAGGGGTGACAGCACGGCGCGTAGGTGAAGGAGAGCCAGAGCGAGTTGCGCTCGCAGGCGGGCTGGCGTACCACGCCGGGGAACAGGGCCGCGTAGGCGTGGTTCCAGGCAAGGATGTCGAAACGCTCGTTCATGATGCTGGCGGGCAGCGTGGTCAGTCCGTCCAGGATTCCCTGCATCTCCGGTGCGACCTGGCCGGCCTGACCTACGCCGTCGGCCGCTGCCGCGGCCTCTGGCACGTCTGCGAGCCGGTAGAGGTGCTCACGTTCTGGCTGGTCGAGCTTGAGTGTGCGCGCGACCGCGTCGAGCACCTGGGTGCTCGCGTTGATCTGGCGGCCCTGCTCGAGCCACGTGTACCAGGTCACCCCGACTCCGGCGAGCATGGCTACTTCCTCGCGGCGCAGACCCGCCGTCCGGCGCCGGATGCCAGGAGGCAGCCCCACATCTCCGGGTGTGATCCGCTCCCTGCGGCTGCGCAGGAATGCTCCGAGCTCGGCCCTGCGGGTACCGCCGACGCTGGTGGTGACGCTCATGTCTCCATCCTCCCGTGCCCTGGCCGGACTTGCCAGGTAGCGCTAGTACCAGGATAAGCAGGCTCTCGGTAACAGGTTCAGCATGGCCACATGCTGAAGGCATGAGACAAATCTCCGCCGCTGCGAGCGGTAGCAACTCCACGCTGGCGCCTGCGCGCCGACCGGAGCGCGGGCGGCTTCATACCCGGCCGTCCGGCTGGCAGCAGACCGGACGGCATGCCCCCAGCGGACCGGACAGCACCAGGTCGCGCATGATGCGGCCGGCCGCCGTCCTGGCCATTGTCCTGGTCGGTCAGTTCATGGCCGTCCTGGACGCATCAGTAGTTAACGTCGCGGCACCGTCGATTCATGCCGGGCTGCACGCGTCAGGCGCTGGCCTGCAGCTCGTGATCGC
Source organism: Streptosporangiaceae bacterium (assembly GCA_035276345.1). Taxonomy (GTDB): domain Bacteria; phylum Actinomycetota; class Actinomycetes; order Streptosporangiales; family Streptosporangiaceae; genus Chersky-822. The sequence goes on from DATELR010000209.1 coordinate 41,544, forward strand.
CGGCTACACCATTACCTACGCGGTGCTGCTGGTCACTGGCGCCCGGCTGGGCGACCTGCTCGGTCACCGGCGCATCTTCCAGACCGGCCTGGCCCTGTTCACGCTTTCCTCGCTCGGCTGCGGCCTGGCCGGCTCGACCGGGCAGCTTGTCGCGCTGCGACTGGTCCAGGGCGTCGGCGCGGCCCTGATGATCCCGCAGGTGCTGAGCCTCATCCAGCGGACATTCACCGGGCCGGCCAGGGCGAAGGCGATGAGCGCGTACGCCGCGGTCCTGGCGCTGGCCATCGTCGTCGGCCAGATTGCCGGAGGCCTGCTCATCAGCGCTGACTTGTTCAACCAGACGTGGCGCCCGGTGTTCCTGGTGAACGTCCCGATCGGGATCGTGCTGCTCATCGCCGGAGCGCGGTGGCTGCCTGCCGGGCGCGGTGACACGGGCCGTGGCTTGGATGTTCCTGGCTTGCTGCTGCTGACCCCTGCGGTGCTCGCACTCGTGATTCCGCTCGTGCTTGGCCAGCCCGAGCACTGGCCGGTTTGGGGCTGGGTGTGCCTGGGCGGCAGCGTGGTGCTTATTGCGGGGTTCGCCGCCGCCGAACGGCGCCTCGAGGGACGCGGCGGGTCGCCGCTGGTGCCCGGCCGGGTGCTTGGCCTTCCCGGGGTCCGCACCGGAATCGTCGCGCTGTTCGCGGTCATGACGGTCTTTGGCGGCATGTTCTTCGTCCTTGCCCTGCACCTGCAAGGCGGCCTCGGAGACTCACCGCTCCGCGCCGGCCTGACCTTTGCGCCCTCAGCAGTGTCATTCGCGGTTGTCAGCCTCAACTGGCAGCGGCTGCCTGAGTGGTTCAGGCCGTGGCTGCCGATCGGCGGTTTCGCCGGCGTGGCCGCCGGGCTCGCGATCCTCGCGGACGTGCTGCGCAGCGGCGGATCTGGCGGCTTCTGGCTCTACGCGGCTCTCGCCCTGATCGGCATGAGCATGGCCAGCGCCTTCAGCCCGCTGATGACCAGCGTGCTGATGCGGGTTCCGGTGTCCGACGCCGCGGACGCGACCGGCGTGGTCGTGACCGTGAATCAGCTGGCGCTGGTGACGGGGGTAGCCACGTTCGGCGCGCTGTACCTCAACCTGGCAGGGCCGCTCCCGGCAAGCGCCGACGGCGCGTTCCGGATCCTGTCAGCCCATGCCGTGTTCCTGACCTGCCTGGCACTCGCGTCGTTCGCCGTCATCGGCGGTGTTTTGACCACCGTGCGGGCGTGGTCGCTCGAACGCCCGCAGCCATCGAGATCGCTGCTGACCCCCGCCGCGTGAGAGTTAGCGGGCATCGTTAAGGCCCACCGCTGAACCCCAGGTGGGCCTTAACCCGCAGCATCCGCCCCATGCAAGCGCATCTCTTGGACATGCGGCTGATCCCGCTCCGGCGTAGGGGAGAATGTGCGGCATGGTTGCTGCGGACGGCGCGGGTGCTGGCGCATCGCTGGACGCGGTGCGGCTCAGGGCTGCCTTGCGCGACGAGCCCCGCGCCGCCAGCCCGGGCACGATGTGGAACGACGTGAGGATCGTCGCGAGCACTGGCTCAACGAACACTGATGTGCTGCGCCTGGCCGCTGCGGGAGCCCACGAAGGCCTCGTGCTCGCAGCCGAGTGGCAGATGGCCGGCAAGGGCCGCCAGGGACGGGTCTGGCATACCAGGCCGGGAGCGGCATTGACGTTCTCCGTGTTGCTGAGACCCGATCCGGTTCCGCAGGCGGCAAGGGGCTGGCTGCCGCTGCTGGCAGGCGTCGCCGTCGTGCACGCGCTCGGGCAGGTGAGGGGGCTTGACGCCAGCCTGAAATGGCCCAACGACGTTCTCGTCGGACCGCGAAAGCTGGCCGGGATCCTCGCCGAACAGGCCGCTGGAGCTGTCGTAGTAGGAATCGGCATCAACGTCCTTGGCGGCGACCAGCACCTCCCCGTGAGTTCGGCTACCTCGCTGGAGCGGTGCGGCGCAGGAAGGACGGACCGCACCAGCCTGCTCGCTGGCATCCTGGCGGAGCTGGAGCACTGGTACCTGCGCTGGCGCGAGACAGGTCACGGCGACGCCGATGCAGCCGGGCTGCGCAAGGAGTACCTTTCTTTGTCCGCGACGGTCGGGCAGCAGGTCAGGGTTCAGTTCCCTGGCGACCGGGCGCTGAGCGGCCTGGCGTCCGGCGTGGATGGCGCCGGACAACTGCTCGTGGAGCCTGATGCCGGCGGCGACCCTGTCGCGGTCAGCGCGGGCGATGTGATCCACGTGCGCGCGGCGGGTCGCTAGCCACGCCGATGCGTTCATCGGGCGCTATTGTTCGCTACTCGCCAAGTTAGCTGCCATCATGGACATGTGTCCGGCGCAGACCCGTTGACCCATGGCGAAGAGCTCGTCCTCCGCCTGCATGCCCACGGAAAGACCCTGGTCAAGCCCTCGCTGATCCTGCTGCTGATCGTCGCTGCGGCAATCACGATCAGCCTGGTGCTGCCGCAGAGCATGGGCGGCACCCCGCGCCTGGTGGTCGGGCTGGTCGCCCTGGTCGCCGCAGCGATCTGGTTCGGCGTTCCCGTGCTCCGCTGGCGAACGACGGTCTATGAGGTGACGACACGAAGGCTGAGGCTCCGCGAGGGAATCTTGTCCAGGTCGGGCCGTGACTTCCCGCTCAACCGGATCAGCGATGTGTCGTTCTCGCAGGACCTGCTCGACCGCGCATTCGGCTGCGGCAGATTGATCGTGGAATCGCCCGGCGAAATGGGCCGCCTCGTGCTTACCGAGATACCGGACGTCAAGCGCGTTCAGGCTGTTCTGTTCCAGCTGGTGGGTGATGAGGAGAGCAGGTACGGCCGGGTCGGGCAGCCGGACGACGGAACCTGACCGCCAGCCGGGTTAGCCTGGCAGCGATGACAGCCAGCGGCGGCGCACTGTTGCGCCGGAACGCACAGGGGATCGCGGAGGTCGTGCTCGACCGGCCCGACGCGATGAACGCGCTCAGCACGGCAATGCTCGTGCAGCTGACCGCTCACTTCACCGCCATAGCGGCGGACCCTCAGGTCAGGGTCGTCGTGCTGTCGTCGTCGGGAGATCGCGCGTTCTGCGTCGGCGCCGACCTGAAGGAGCGCGCCGCGATGAACGACGCGCAGATCATGGCGCAGCGACCGGTGTTCAGGGCAGCGTTCGGCGCTGTGTTCGCCTTGCCGCAGCCGGCCATCGCCGCGGTGCACGGGTACGCGCTCGGCGGCGGCTGCGAGCTCGCGCTGAGCTGCGACGTGATCGTCGCGGACGCGACCGCGCAGCTTGGATTGCCCGAGGCGAGCGTGGGACTGGTGCCGGGCTGCGGCGGGACCCAGCTGCTGGCCAGGCGGATCGGGCCGGGCAGGGCCGCCGAGATGATCTTCTCCGGTCGCAGGGCGGACGCCGAGGAAGCCCACGCGATCGGCCTCGCCGACCGCCTGGTGGCGGCCGGTTCCGCTCGGACCACCGCCCTGGACCTGGCGGCAGAGATAGCGGCAAACTCGCCCGTCGCGGTCAGGGCCGCCAAGCAGGCGCTGCGGAACGGCGCCGGGCTGGGCCTGACCGCCGCATTGGATGTCGAAGACGCTGCCTGGCGTACGGCGGCATCGTCGGCGGACCGGCGCGAGGGCATCGCCGCCTTCGCGGAAAAGCGCAAGCCGGTCTGGCCGTCGCAGGAACTGCCGCCAGCAGAGGAAGGGAGCGAGGCGCGTGTCTGATCTGCCCAGTCGGATCTCGCTGCGCGAGGTAGGCCCGCGGGACGGGCTGCAGAACGAGGATCCCGTCCCGACGCAGGCCAAGGTGGAGCTGATAGACCGGCTTTCGGGCACCGGCGTAGCCAGGATCGAGGCCGTTTCGTTCGTCAGGCCTGAGGCGATACCGCAGATGGCCGACGCGGACGAAGTCTGGAAGACGATCGACCGCGCGGCCGGGGTCCGGTATTCGGCGCTGGTGCCGAACCTGCGCGGCGCCCGCCGCGCGCTGGACGCCGGCGTCGCGGAAATCGAGGCCGTTGTCTCGGCGTCGGACACGCACAACCGCAAGAACGTC
>DATELR010000210.1:0-5310 GCA_035276345.1 Streptosporangiaceae bacterium
CGGCTATCCGGCCGGACGAGGTAACCAACTCGTCCATCCGCACGTTCGTTGCGAGCGCGGCGTCGTGGGCGGCCGCGGTTCTCGCGAGGACGGCGACCATCCTGGCGTCGTCCTCTTGCGCGTCGTAGAACTGAACGCCGCCAACGAGCGCGTCCGGCCGCAGCGCTGGCGCCAGCGTGAGAGTTCCCGTTTTGCTGAGATGTCGGGCTCGCGGAACCGCCCGCCGGCCGCCCATCGTGTCGTATAGCAGCAGCCCCGTGCCCACGTACGGCCGTTCCCAGCCGCGGTGGGTGAGCGGCCACAGGAAAGGCACCGGCTTCACCAGGTGCGGCGCGAGCCGGGTGAGCAGCAGGCCACGTTCGGTCAGGGCTTCGCGCACGAGCGCGAAGTCCAGCATTTCTAGATAACGCAGCCCGCCATGGATGAGCTTGCTGGATTTGCTTGACGCCCCTGCGGCGTAATCGGTGGCCTCGACCAGTGCGACGTTCAGCCCGCGGGTGGCGGCGTCCAGCGCGGCACCGGTGCCGGTCACGCCGCCCCCGACGACCAGGATGTCGAACCGCTCGCTCGCCATCCTTGCGATAGACGCGGCGCGGTGCTGCGGGCTGAGCGCCGTGGTCACGGGCGCTCTCCGTCGGCCGTCCGCCACATGACCTGGCCGAGCCTTTCCCGCCACGCCTTCCTCGCCGCGACCTGGTCGTGGCCAGCGAGGCACGGCTCGACGGTTCCGCCTGGCTGGGCGGGCATTGCGGCCAGCGTCGCTTCATCCCAGAGCCCGGTTCCGATGCCCGCGAGAGCGCCTGCGCCGCGCGCCGTCACCTCCGCGCGCGTGGTCCGCTCCAGCCGCATCGCAGAGAGGTCAGCGATGGCCTGCAGCACGGATTGATTGCCGGTCAGTCCGCCGTCGACCCTGAGCACCTCGAGCGGGCTGGCCAGGCCAGCGCGGACCGCGTCTATCGCGTCGGCGATCTGGTGGACCACGCCGATCATGGCGGCTTCGGCGAGGTGTTGTCCTGTGCTGTCCGCTGTCAGCGCGCCGAACGCGGCGGTGGCGATCGGCACCCAGGTCGGCGTGCCAAGACCGAACAGGGCCGGGACGCACCAAGCCGCGGAGGTGTCGGCCAGCGCGCCCCGCCTGATCGAGGGCCAGTCGTCCGGACCGAGCGCGCCTAGCTGGCGCAGCCAGCTGGTCACCGCGCCCGCGTTGGGCACGAAGCCCTCGAGCGCGTAGCTTGTGTCCGCTCCCAGCCGCCAGGCACACGTCGCGACGACGCCCGCAGGAATTGAGCCGGGCCGGGATGTGCCCGCGTTGCACCACAAGAACGCCCCCGTCCCCATGGTCAGCTTCGCCTGGCCGGACTGTACGCAGCCGTGCCCGAAAAGTGATGCCTGCTGGTCCCCGATGCTCGCGGCGACCGTCGCCGTTCCGCCGCAGATCGAGGCGTCGGTAACGGCCAGCCGGCCCGCCGTCGGCGCCACGGCAGGAAGCATCGGCTCCGGAATGCCGAACAGCTCCAGCATCGCGGGGTCCCATCTTCCTGCCGCAAGGTCGAACAGCATCGTGCGCGAGGCCATCGAGGGATCTGTCGCATGCGCCGCGCCGCCGGTCAGCCGCCAGATCAGCCAGCAGCACACGTCGCCGAACAGCAGCCGGCCGCTCGCCGCCGCCTCTCTGGCACCGGGTACCTCATCGAGCACCCAGCGCAGCTTCGGTGCGGTGAATGCGGCCTCCAACGGCAGCCCTGTCACAGACCGGACCTCGACCTCGTGGCTGGCCGCGCGCAGCTCCTCGCACCAATCGGATGTCCTGGTGTCGCGCCAGCTGATCGCGGGGCACAATGGTTCGCCGGTGGCTGCGTCCCAGACGACGAAGGTTTCGGTCTGTGCCGCCAGGCCGATTCCCGCTACGTCCGGCCAGTCCGCGTCAGCGCGCGCGAGCGCCTGGCGCATGCAGGACAGCACGCCGTCTGCGATCTCATTGGCATCGTGCTCGACGCGCCCGGGACCCGGGAATGTGGTCGCGAGCGGCCTGCTGGCCACCGCGACCGGCTCCAGCCTCGGGTCGAAGACCACGCACCGGGTGGAGGAGCTGCCCTGGTCGACTGCCAGGACGACGGTGCTCATCTGCGCGCCTCCGGCACGACGCTCATCAGGCCCCGGCGTTCGCGGCCGCGAGAACCTGCCTGATCTGATCGGGGATCGAGGGGCCGCCGGGCAGCTTGCCCTCGAAGATGGCGCCGCCGATCGTGAAGCCCCAGGCCCCTGCGGCGTCGAGGGTGGCGATCTGCTCGACCGACGCGACCGAGCCAGCCGCGATCACCGGTCCTGACGCGGCCTCGACGACGGCTCGGGTGAGCGCTGCGACGTCGGCCGTCGGGTGCCGGTAGGCGAGCAGGTCCAGGCCGTGCACGCCGTCCAGGGCCGTGATCTGCCTGGCGCTGTCGGCGATTTCGGTGATCTCGCCGAGCAGGACGCTCGGATGGCCGACGACCTTGCCGGGGAACGGGCAGTACCGCGCCTTCGAGCCGGCGAGCACGGCGAGGCCATCGCTGGGATGCGTGCCGCCGAGCACCCAGTCGACGCCGATCTCGCCCGCAGCAGCAATCGACTTGAGCTCATCCTCCTTGCTCACCGAGACGACCTCGAGCATGACCTCGAGCTCGTCCGCATGCGCTCGCTCGCAGACTTCGCGAAGCTCAGCCGGGCTGGCGCCGATGTCCTTGAATCCCACGTATCGCAGCCCGCAGTCGCGGATCGACTCGTAGACATCCAGCGGACTGTCGACGGTGCGGTCGTGGTGGGTCAGCATGAACACGAACTCGATCACTGCGGCTCCCGTGTGCTTGCCGGGGGGACGGGGCTTGCGGCGGGCAGCAGGCCCGCGAGGTTATCGATGATGTAGTCAGGCTGAACGGACGACGCGGCCACGTCTTCCGCGGTCGTGGCGCCCGACAGCACCAGGATGCTGGTCACTCCGAGCGCCCGGCTCATCGCGACGTCGGTCAGGATCCGGTCACCCACCATCGCGGCATCGGACGGCCGGACGTCGAGCCTCAAGCGCACCTCGGTGGCCATCTGCGGGCCGGGCTTTCCGAGTACGGCCTCGGCGCGCGCACCGGTGCAGGCCTCGACCGCGGCGAGCATCGCTGCGCAGTCCGGCAGGCCACCGTCGGGGGACGGGCAGAAAGGGTCGGGGTTCGTGGCGACGATCGCGGCGCCGTGCCGCCGGACGGCGCTGAATGCCCTCAGCAGCTTGGCGTAGTCAAAGGTCCGGTCGAACGACACCACGACCACCCCTGCCTCGGCGGGATCGGTCGTGACGGTGATTCCGGCCGTTTTGAGCGTCTGATCGACCAGCGGTTCGGCGACGGTCAGCACCGTGGCACCGCAGTGATGCTCGTGCAGATAGCTGGTCAGAACGGCCAGCGGCGTCACAACCTCTTGCTCGTCGGCCTGGATGCCGAGACTGCGGAGCCGCTCGGCGTAATCCGCCGGCGACTTCAGCGGGTTATTGGTTAGGAAGACGACGCGTGAGCCGGCGGCCCGGATCCCGGCGAGCGCGTCGACCGCGCCGGGCAGCGCGTGGTCGCCGAGGTAGACCGTGCCGTCCAGATCGACCGCGTAACCGGCGAAGATTCGCGGCGGCCCTCCCATGCCCGGCGCTGCTGTCACCGCTGGTCCTCTGCCTTGGTGCCCGCAGCCTCGGCAGCCGCCAGAACGGCCGCCACGTCCTCGTCCTCCCAGGCGCCGAGCAGCATGGCCAGGTCGGCTACGCCGAACCGGCGCCGCTGCAGCGCGCAATTGGCGACTGCCCAGCGGGCCTCGTCATCGTCGACCGCAGTGGGCAGGTCGCTGAACCGGACAGGAAGCCCGGCCGCTTTCAGCCCGGCAGCGAGTTCAGGCGGCCCGATCAGCAGGCGGCCGAGGGCGGCGTCGTGGTCCTCCCACGCATCCCGCAACGGCGCGAGCGGGTCACCTGAGGCGAGCAGTTTCATCTTCGCGGCGTAGTCGGCCAGGCATTCAGCAGCCATCGCCCCGGTCGGATCCAGCGTCGCGAAAGCGGTCGTGATGCGCGCTGCGGTCGCATCAGCGTCGGGGATCCGTGGCTGCTTGCCAAACCCGTTCCGCCCGATCTTCTCGCGGACGTGAGTCCAGGTGGCTGCCGCGACAATGCTCGCCACGCCGACCTGCTCGCCATGCAGGCTGGCTGCCGCCCCGGTCGCCGTTGCCGCCATCTCGAGCAAATGACTGACCGCGTGCTCCATTCCTGAGGCGCTCGCGGTCCCGCCGGTCAGGCCCATTCCGATCCCGCTGAGCGTCAGCAGCCTGGCGAGATCGGCGAGCTGGCCTGGATCACGCGGCAGCGTGGCGCCGGCGCCGAGCATCGGCTCGCCGTACGGGTGGACCAGGCCAGCCACGGCGGCGGAGTAGGGCGGGCCGTCGGCGCGGAGCAGCGCCGCCAGGTACCAGTCCGCCGTCGCGGTGAACATCGCGCTCATGTCGCCGAGGCCAGCCAGATTCAGCCGCACGGGAGCGGCGGCCAGCACGTCGGTGTCGGCGACCAGGGCGTCGGGCCACCTGGCCGGCGTGGTCCGCTTCACGCCGGATTTCAGCAGCACAGAGAACGGGTCCGCGTATCCGTTCACGCTCGTCGCCGTCTGCACCAGGACGAGCGCCGAATCGCCAGGCGCCGCGGCTTTCGCGATGTCGCAGATCGTCCCCGATCCGACCCCGATCACGCAGTCAGCGCCGGCGGCAGCCTGCCGCGCCCTGGCCACGGTGTCCTCGTCGGCGTGCACCGACCCGTCGGCCGGGCCGAGCACAACCCAGCGCAGGGACCAGCCAGGCCCGAGCACTGAACTGATGACGTCGCGCAGGTCATGTCCGCTGGCCGTGATCGGGGTTGCCGCGGCGAGGATGACGATGCTTGCGGGGGAGCGTCCGAGCCTGCCGACCAGTTCGCCGAGCCGGCCGATCATCCCTTTGCCGATGAGGAGCTCGCCGAGGTCGAGCGGACGGAGCTCTTCCCCGGCCAGTGTGCTCCGGAGCGCGCCTAGATCAAGAGGGACACGGAGGGCGGTCACGCCGGCGAGGTCTCTGCGCTGTGGATCGCGCCTTCCGTCCCGTCATACAGCGCGCGGTACTGGTCGTACCGCTCGGCGTAGACGTCACGGGTCCGCGGATCCGGGTGATAGGAGCGCGGCGCGAGCCTGACCGTGCGTGCGACCGCTTCGGCCGCATCTGAGAAAACGCCGGCGGCCAGGCCGGCCAGGATGGCCGCGCCGGCCGCGGTCGGTTCCGCGGACAGCA